>JANXLP010000377.1 GCA_025355125.1 Opitutaceae bacterium
GGTAGGTAGAGGCGGCTGACATGCCACGGTCCACCCTGCACGGCAGCGCTCAGTTAGCCATTAAATATTGCCGGCCTTGCCCGAAAACACTTTAGCGGGCTTCAGCGGAATACCGTGGCGTTCACTGCTGCTCGCCGCCGACTACAGCGCGCTGCGCATCGGCGATGGCGTGAGCCAATCAGGGGCCGTGCTCAACGCCCGCTACTACGAGCGCAACGCGCGGATTTTTGGCCGGCTGATGCAGATCGCGCGGCCGGGAGATCGCGTGCTGGTGGTCTATGGTTTCGGGCACGGGTATTGGTTGAGCCAGTTCGCGGCAAGTGTGCCGGGTTACGCCAACGTCGAAGTGGGGCGGTATTTGGCGCGGGCCAAGGCTGAGGCGGGGAAATAGTTTTCAGGGCCAGCCGGGAGCGGTGACGTGGTCGAAGGTCACGGTGGTGGTCGTCTCGGGCACGTGAGAGGCGGCGGTGAGGCCGGCGTGGAGTGCGGGTGGGAGCGCGAGGGTGGTGGCGGCGACGGTGGTCCAGGTGGTGCCGTCGATTGAGATCGCGCCGGTGACGATATCGCCGGTGCGGGTGAGACGGAACCAGAATGGCGCTTGCAGGCGGCCGTGGAGGACTTGGGGCGTGGGCAGCGGGGCACTACGACCGAGTTCACGGGACTCGGCGCCGGTGCGTGCGAGGAGGCGAACGGACCAGCGGGGATACTCGACTTCACCTTTCGGCTCGGGGGCGAGGACAAGGGAGATTTGGGAAGGCGTGTCGGGTGTGGCCGAGCGGAGGGCGAGACCAACATGGGAGAATTGCGAACTGGGCGGAGGCACGAAACGCGCGGTGATCGCGCCGTCGCCGGTGAAGGGGCGCGCGGCGAAGTGGAACGCGTCGGCGGATGCGTCGCGGGCGCAGCCGGCGCCTTCGAGGGTGAAGGTGTGGCCGTCGTAGCGGGTGTGGCCGGCGAGGGTGATCGGGCCGTGGTCGGAGGTTTGCCACGGCGGCGGCGGGCCGGCGGCGAGGGTGGTCGGGGTGGAATCGAGGCCGGGGCCGGCGGAGATGATGTAGGTGTAGAGGTGGCCGCGCGTGACCGTGGCATCGGTGTAACGCGGTGAGGTGAGATCGCGCGCGATGATCGCGAAGGAGCCGGTGGGATGGTCGGCGCGGCTCACGGTGTAGGTCGCGGCGGCGCGGGCGGCGATCCAAGTGAGCGTGATGTTGGGGCCGGAGTTTTCTGCAATTACGGCGGCGGGAGCGGCGGGAGCGGGTGCGTCGTGATCGGGGGAGGTATAAAGTAGGGTGCCGAAGCCGGGGTGGTCGGCGGCGGGGCGGGCGGGGCCTTCGGGGCGGAGGCGGGCGACGGCTTGGGCGGTGAACGGAGCGGAAAGATTTTGGCGGGCGATGTAGTGGTTGAGGATCTGTTCGTAGATGGGGCGGAGGTTGCCGCGGCCATTTTTGGAGATCGCGGCGTGGCGGTATTTGCCGGTGCGGTCGAGCGTTGGGGTGAATGGCACGTCTTCTCCGAGATTGTAGCGGGCGGTGTATTCGAAGCCGGCGAGGAGGCGGTGGTCGGCGTAGGCGTAAAGATCGAGGCCTTGGTGCCACGCGATCTCGCAGGCGTCGCCGAGGTGGCCGAGGCCGAGTTGGGTGTGTTGCTGGTCGCGGCCGCTTTCCTGGCACTGGCCGGCGGCGTTGAGGATGTAGTGGGTGAGGCGGCCGTCGCCGGGGCCATCGACGTAATAGCGCAGGGCGCGCTCGTAGATCGCGCGGTCGTCGCAGAAGACGCCGATGGTGAGGACGGTCTTAATTGCGGCGGTGTCCCAGTTGCCGTTGGCGAAGGGCGCGAAGTTTTGCAGCGCGGGGTAGATCACGTTGCGGAAACTGTGGGCGGCGCGGGCGCTGTCGGCGGCGGACCAACCGGCGTCGGTGTAGCGCAGAAGTTCGGCGGCGTTGACCATTTTGAACGGGCCGAGGCCGGCCATGAGGACGGCGTCGCGGCCCGAGATGGTGGTGAGAGTGGCGGACCAGGCGTTGATGATCGCGATGGCTTTGGCGGCGGCGTTGCGATCGCCGGTGAGGCACCAGCGGAGGGCGTTGTGGTAGGCCGCGTTGGCGTCGGCGTCGTAGGCGGCGGAGTGGACGTTGGGGTTGCGGCCGATCTCGGCGGCGGGGCCTTGCATGACGTAGGTCGATTGCGACGACGGATGGGCGGCGAAGACTTCCCAACCGGCGAATGTGGGTTGAGTGTGGGCGGCGATGGCGGCGCTCATGCGCGTGATGTCAGCGCGCGAGTGGAGCAGACCGGGGTGGACAAAGCCCTCGGTGCCGGTGGCGAGAGTGAGTAGAGACATGAAAAGACCGAGCAGCTTCATGAAGGGAGTGTCATTGCGGTGCGGCCTCAGGCGAGTAGGGGAATCTGGTCGGCGAAGATTTCGCCGATGAGGGGCTCGCTGCGGCGATAGCGGTCGGCCTCAGCGACCATCATGCGGCCGAGGCGGAGGCACTCGGGGCCGAGGCTGCCGGCGATGTGCGGAGTGAGGATGACGTTGGGCAACGTGAAGAGGGGCGAGTCGGGCGCGGGGGGCTCGGGATCGGTGACGTCGAGGAGCGCGCAGAGATCGGTGCGGGCGCGGAGGACGGCGATCAGTTCGGGCTCGTGGACGATGGCGCCACGGGCGGTGTTGATGAAGGTGGCGCCGGGTTTCATGCGCGCGAAGTGAGCACCGCGGAGGAGGTGCGTGGTCTCGGGGAGGAGCGGTGTGTGGCAGCTGACGACGTCGGCGCAGGAAAAAATTTCGTCGAGCGAGCAGAGGGTGACGCCGAGGCGGGCGGTGTCGGCGGGAGCGACGTGCGGATCGTAAGCGAGGAGACGAACATCGAGCGCGCGGAGGCGCTCGGCGACGAGGCGGCCGGTGTGGCCGAGGGAGAGCAGGCCGACGGTGCTGCCGCAAATGCCGGGCATAGTGGAGTCGCTTTTGCGGAAGGTGCGTTGCGTGCGGACTTCGGCGACGCGTTGCCAGCCGTGCTTTAGGGCGAAGATGACTTGAGAGAGCGTGAACTCGGCGACGGGAATGGCGTTGGCCTGCGCAGCGCCGGTGACGCGGATGCCTCGCGCCCAGAGGGCGGGAGTGACGAAGGTTTTCACGGTGCCGGCGGCGTGGAAGACGGTGCGGAGGCGCGGGAGTTTTTCGAGAAAGGCGGCGTCCATCACGGGCACGCCCCAGCCGGAAAAAATGATTTCGACGCGGGCGAGATCGGCGGGAGCGACGGTGGTGAGAGCGGAGACGGGGCCGGGGGTGACGAAGGTGAAGGACGCGGCGAGCGCCTGCTGCTCAGCGGCGCCGAAGACTTCACAAAAAGCCTCGGTGTCGAGGAGGTAGAGGGCCGGGATGGACATGCGGGCGGTTGAGGCGGAGAGGATTCGCTTGCTGGAGGTGCGCTTCGATTTCTATCTGGGTTTGCAGTAAACTCCCGCTTGAACCCCGACGCAGAAAAATCCCAGCCGAGAGTCACCATCCGCACGCTGGCGGAGCAGTTGGGCGTGAGCTCCATGACGGTTTCGCTCGCGCTGCGGCGGCATCCGAAGATTTCCGAGCCCACGCGGCTGCGGGTGCAGAAGCTGGCGGACAAGCTCGGCTACCGGCCGGACCCGCAGGTGGCGAAACTGATGCACCATCTGCGGCTGCGGCGGAAGACGGCGTTCAAGGCGAACATCGCTGCACTGACGACGTTGCCGGAGACGAGTCTGTTGGCGTATCCGCGGGCTATCGCGGGGAGTGCGGCGCGGCGGGCGGAATCGTTGGGCTATGGGTTCACTTTGTTTCGGGTGAGCGATGCGGTGGCTGAGCGCGCGACGTTGCGACGCATCTTGCGGGGGCGCGGGGTGGAGGGGCTGCTGCTGTTGCCGTTGCGCGAGCCGGCGGCGCTGACAGGGCTGGTGGATTGGGCGAGTTATCCGGTGGTGACCGCAACCTACGGGCTGCTCGCGCCGGGATTTCACCGCGTGGTGCCGAATCAGTTTAGTAATATGCTCACGGTGTGCGGGCAACTCGTGGCGCGGGGCTATCGGCGGATCGGG
>JANXLP010000420.1 GCA_025355125.1 Opitutaceae bacterium
CCAAGGCGCGGCCAAAGGCGGTGCCCGGCTCATTCAAGGTGCTCGTCTATGGGAATTGAGCGGCGCGGGGCCCGTGGGGGCGGGCCGATCTTGACCGATGGGAGCGCATCGGAAGCGGGCCTTAAATTCCCGTTGACGCTGCCGAGCCGCGCCCTTTGCTCTGGCCCTTCACAGAGACGGCAAGATAGCTCAGTTGGTAGAGCAGTTGACTGAAAATCAACGTGTCCCCGGTTCGATTCCGGGTCTTGCCACCATTTTAAAGCGAAGGGTAAGTGATCGGAGACCAAGCGCTAAAGTTCTACGATGGTCCCTGAAGCGCACGCAGGAGGAAGCATTGCACACTTTAACTATGCAGTGGGTAGCCCTGAAATTTCGGGAGACGGTCTATTGCAGATTTGGGAGCCACCGCGCATTGCAACTAACCCGGACTGGAAGAAAACTAATATGTGCGAATAAATTCCAAGGTCGTTTCAGTCGGCGCCGGTCGAAATCCGAGCGATTCAGCTCGTTTATCAGTTAATGGGGGCGATTTGTCCGAAGCCTCATCAGAGTAGACCGCACTGCGCTTGCCTAAAAGAGGTTCCTCGCTGTTTCCAGTGGGTAAAAGGCCTTTCAGGGGCAGTTGCTAAAAGGCGAGCAAACGACCAACTGCCCCTATTTGCTGAAAAACAACCGGTTGCTGATTCGTTCTTCGTTGCGACTGCTGCCGGCTCGGACATCTACCCACTGAAAACAGCGAGGAACCCTAAAAAATGAGTGGCCGCGCGAGCGGCGGGGAAAGCGGGAACGATGGCCGTTCGCGCAACTCTTCGGCCAACGATCACTCGGCTGACCTCTCAGTAACTTGCCGAAGCCGAAGCTGCGGTCGAGCTGATCAGGACTAGCAGAATCACGATTGTGGAAGCGGCTCGTCATGGGTTTCGCCATCCGCCGCCAGCTGCCATCTCGAAAAGATTATCCGCTCACCTTTGGCGACTGGTTGAGGAGCAGCCAGAAGAGGCCCAGATCGCGCACGGCTTCGGAGAACCGTTCGAAATTCACCGGCTTCACGATGTAGGCGTTCACGCCGAGTTGGTAGCTCGCGACCACATCGGTTTCCTCCTTCGACGAGGTGAGCACGACGATCGGGATCGTTTTTGTGCGGGGGTCGGCTTTGATGCGTTTCAGCACTTCGAGTCCGTCGATCTTCGGGAGCTTCAAATCGAGCAGGATCACCTTGGGGCCATCGGTAATACGGCGGGCGGCATGTGCGCCATGGCAAAAAACATAGTCCAGTGCCTCCGCCCCGTCACGGGCGGCATGGATACGGTTCGCGAGATTGGCCTTCCGCAATGCGCGCATCGCAAGTTCCAAGTCCTGGGAGCTGTCCTCGACGAGCAGTAGTTCGACCGCGTGGGTTTCGTTCATGGATTGTTTTCCTTTCCGAGGGTGAAGAAAAATGTCGCACCGTGATCGACCACAGCGTTGGCCCAAACGCGGCCACCGTGGCGCTCCACGATCCGTTGCACGGTGGCCAAGCCGACGCCCGTGCCCTCGAACTCATCGGCCCCGTGCAACCGCTGGAAGACTCCGAAAAGTTTTTTGGCATGGCCCATGTCAAAACCGCTGCCGTTGTCGCGGACGAAAAAAGTGTCAGCCCCATCGGTGGTTGTGCAGCCGATCTCGATCTCCGCTTTGTCCCGTTTTCGGGAATATTTCAGCGCATTCGAAAGGAGATTGATCCAGACCTGTTTCATCAGTGCCGGATCGCCCGAACTTACGGGCAAGGCTCCGAGGCGAATCTCCACCCGCCGGTTCTCCCACGGCGATCCGAGCTCGTTGAGCGCAAGACGCACGAGCTGGTCGGTGTTAAACGTCTGTTTACTCAGCTCCTGCCGGCCGAGCTGCGCAAAGGCGAGCAAGTCGTCGATCAGTGCGCCCATTTGTTGGGCCGAGTGCCGGATTATGCCCAAATAGCGGCGGCCTTCTTCGGGCAATTGTGGCCCAAAATCCTCCAGCACGGCTTGGGAAAATCCGTCGATCGCCCGCACCGGCCCGCGCAGATCGTGCGAGACCGTGTAAGAGAACGATTCCAACTCCTTGTTCGCCGTTTGCAGTTCTGCCGTTCGCGCGACCACGCGTTGTTCGAGGTCTGCGTTGAGGCGGCGGACGTTCTCTTCCGCTCGTTTCAGCTCGGTCACGTCCGTATTCGTTCCAAACCACTGCACGACTTCTCCGTCCGCTGTTTTCAACGGTTCCACCCGTGTCAAAAAATTGCGGAAACTCCCGTCCATGCCGCGCAAAGGGAACTCCATTTCAAAGGTGGTGCCGGCGGCGATCGCCGCTTGCCATCCAGTCATGACCCGGGGGAGCGCCACCGGGTCATGCACGCTTTGCCATCCCCAGCCTTCCATTTCTTCAGGCGTCTTGCCCGTGTATTCGAACCAGCGTCGATTATACCAAGAGATAAATCCATCGGCCTGGGCGATCCACGCCAGTTGGGGAATGGAATTCGCCATGGTTCGGAAACGATCCTCGCTTTCATGGATGGCGGCTTCCGAGCGCTTGCGCTCGGAGATATCCTGAAACGAGCCCCG
>JANXLP010000431.1 GCA_025355125.1 Opitutaceae bacterium
GTCGAAGCTGAGGAAGCGGGTAGCCTTGAGGTGGAGGGCGGCGGCGACGTGAAACACGTCGAAGGCGCGGGCGCCCACCAGCGCGGTGTGCCGGGCCGTGAGTTGGCGGGCGACGGGAAGCACTGCGGCGACGGGCAGGGCGGTGGCGACGACGATACCGGCGGCGAGATCGGCGGTGAGGCTCGCCTCGGCGGCAGTGAGATCGGCGCGCGTCGATTCACGGCGGAAGAGGCGGAGCTGGAGGGCATTTTCCAACTCGAACTGTTGCCATATCGTGAGGACGAGCGGTTGCGCGGCGGTGGTGACGGCCGCGAGCGCTGCGGGCGTGTTCGCGTCGGCGAGATAGAGCGAAACCAGCAGGCTGGTGTCGGCGTAAACCGTGGCGGTCATACCTCGCCGCGACCTTCGGCGACCAAGTCGGCGTGAGTGACCGTGGAGCGGACGGTCGGAGGCAGCGGACGGCGGCGCCAGTAGCTGCGAATCGCGGCGGGAGTCGTGGCGGTAGAGGCTATAGGGGCAGTGACCGGAGAGAGGCGGGCGACAGGACGGTTGTGGCGAGTGATAACGATCTCGGCACCTTTTTCCACCTCGGCAACCATGGCCGCGAGCTGGTGCTGCAGGGTGCGGATGCTGGCGGTTTTCATGTCTAACACGGTGTTAGACAAAAATGGGGGGTCAAGCGTGCGGGGATGGGGGTTACCACGAAATACACGAAAGTCAGAGGGAGTGAGGAAGGGATGATGGGGGACGAAATTTATTGCCCGCGAATCACGCGGATAAGTGCGAATGGCGGAGGGATTCGGAGATGGAGTTAAACACGGAGGCGCGGAGGCGCAGCGAGCCGACGTGGAGGTGGCCCGCGAAACACACGAATGGCGCGAAAATCGGAGGGCGCAGAAAACGGAGAAGAGTCCGGAAAGATTTTTTTACCACAGAGGCACGGAGGCACAGAGGTGTGCCCACGGAACAAACGGAACACACGGAAGGGGCGGAAATGATTTGCCCGCGAAAGGCGTGAAGGGACGCGAAAAAAAGCGACGAAGGGAAACGAAGGAGGAGTCAGCAACCCCTGTAGGGCACGCGCGAGCCAAGACGGCTGGCGGGATAGCTCAGACGCCGGCGAGGGCGGCGGCGGCGAACTGGTTGAGGCTCTCGCCGCGGGCGAGGGCTTTCAGGGAGGCTTTTTTGTGTAACTCGGGAGCGACGCGCGCGACGAACTGGCCGCTGTATTTCTTGCCGGCCGTGCCGTTGGGGAGCGGGTGACCGTCGGCGAGCATGGTCTCGATCCATTCTTCCACGATAACGCTCAGTTGGGCCATGACCTCGGCCTTGGATTGACCGTGGCAGCAGGGGCCGATGATGGGCGGGGCGCTGCCGACGAAACGGCCGTCAGCGTCGGACCACTCCACGAGCTTGAGGTAACGGCGGGTAACGGCGGGCGAGCGTGGCGGGAGTTTCGGATTTCTTGGCGCGGGCTTTCATGGGCGGGAGAGGCTGATTTTTTGGCGGCGACGGTGCTGTCGGCACCGGGCGGAGAGGGCGGGGTGAGGGTGGTAGCGTGCTCATGGCTTCTTCTTCCCCTGTAGCCGTTTGATGTCCCTGTCGAAGTCCGAGAGGTAGTCCGCGTCCTGCCCCTGCCGATAGACTTCGTATTCGCCCTCGGCGTTCAGCTTCGCCTCCAGCGCGCTCACTTTGCCGTGGTCCTTGAGAATCGGGTAGTCCGAGAGCTCCAAAAAGCTGTGCAGGAAACCGACCCAATCTTTCATCTTCATCAACGTGCCGCGCAGCGCCCGATTGTCCGCGAGATCGAGGTAGGCGGAGACGATGCGGTTCAGCTCCCGCACATGCGCCTCGTCCAGGTAATTCTTCGCCACGGTCACGTCGGACTTCAGGATTTTGCCCTCCGGAGCGTGTTTGCAAGTCGCCAGCCCCATGTGGATTTTCGCTGCATCCGCCGAGGTGTAGATCAGCTCCGCCGCCGTCTGCCCGGTGATCGCCCAATGCAGTTTATTCTGCACGGTCGCGAAAAACTCCTGCGTGATCGGTGCGTCGGCGCGATAATCAATCGAGAGCGCGTAGATGTCGGTGATCTTCTGGTAGAAACGCCGCTCGCTCGCCCGGATTTCACGGATGCCTCCAGCAGTTCCTCGAAGTAATCCTTGCCGAAGGTCTGCTTCCCGCGCTTCAGCCGTTCGTCGTCCATCACGAAACCCTTGATGATGAATTCCCGCAGCGTCTTCGTTGCCCAGATGCGAAACTGGGTCGCCTGAAAACTATTCACCCGGTAGCCGACGGCGATGATGGCATCGAGGTTGTAGTAGCGAGTGTGGTAGTTTTTTCCGTCGGCGGCAGTTGTTTCCAAAATGGAAAGAACTGAAGCCTCCGCCAGCTCGCCGGAGGCAAAGATGTTTTTGAGGTGCTTGTTGATACCCGGCACTTTCACCCCGAACAACTCGGCCAGCGCCTTCTGGGTCAGCCAGACCGTCTCGTCCTTCAAAACGACTTCAACTTTCACCGCCCCATTGGGTGCGGTGTAGAGGAGGAAATGGTTTTGTTCGCTCATGTTTTTAGCCTTCAATCTGCCGATGGTGTCAGCGAAGAGGGATCGGCGGTAGGGTAAGCCTCAACAACGGAATCGCGGACGAGCACCATGATGGTGAAGATGCCCAGAATTGTGCCGAAGGGGAAGGCGAGGCAGTTGAAGCCGGCGACAACGAGCGAAAAGGTCCGGTAAACGCGCCGGCGGATGCAGAGGCCCGAGATGACGTTGGCGATACCGTTGAACAAAATGGCGACGCCGAAAACTCCGTAGAAAATTCGGAAAATAGTAAACAGCTCCTTCGGCGGCGGCCCGCCTTTCTGATTTTTCCACATCTCCGGATTATCCATGAGGGAATGCATCATGAACCAATGAAGGAATAAAAACCCGATACCGGCCAGGGCCAGACCCGCCACGACGAAATGAAAGACGGCGAGCAGATTGAGGTGATCGGCATCAATCTTTCGCTGGTCGCGCATCAATGGAGGTAGATCGGGCATGGTCTAAGAGGGCGTCTAAAAAGGTGGGGTTGCCTGCGGCGGATCGAAAGTGGCACGGGCGTCCCGCCCGTGGGTTCGGAACATGGGCGGGACGCCCATGCCACGACGGACCAGATCGGAGACCTTTTTAGACGCCCTCTAAGAAAGAGGGCAGGGTGAAAGCAGACGAGCGAGGGGATACTGGGGAAGGTTGCCCGCGAAAGACGCGAAGGGACGCGAAAGGAAAGACCGGGGCAGATCGGGCGGGGACTCGGAGAAATTAGCCGAGGAGAGGCACGGGGGCGTCGGGGTCCATGGGGACGGCGTGGCCGTTTTGCAGGAGGGCGTTGTTGAGGAAGGTGACGGTGCTGTTGGCACCGGGTTGAGAGTTGAAGGTTGAGAGTTGAGAGACCGAGAGCGTCCGGGCTTGATCGAGGTCGGAGGCTTTCAACTTCGGGCTTTCGCCTTTCGACGGGCCGGCATTGCTGACCAGGAAGACGTCGGCGAGGTAGCGGTCGTATTTGTCGGGCTTGGTGGTGGTGACGATCACTTCGGTCTCGGGGCGGATGAGGGATTGGACGAAGCGCTTGGCGGCTTTGCCGGCATCGGTGTCCATCTCCGGACAATTAAGGCCGCGGAGGCGGAGTTTTTTGTCGATGTGGTTAAAGGGCGGGAGCGCGAGCGTGACGGCGAGGGTGTCCCCATCGACGACGCGCACCTCCAGCGTGCGGTAGGTGTAGAAATCGGCCTTGGTGGCTTGGGCTTCGAGGGTGACGCGACCATCGGTGTCGGCCCGCACGATGTCACCGGTCTTGGCGCCACGCAGGGCGGAGCCGGGGAGCGACGCGAGCGGGAGAAACATTTTGAACCCGAGATCGACGGCCAGCGCCGTGGTTTCGTCCGCGCCGTGGCCGGCGGTGCGGCTAACGAGCGGATAAAATCCCGGTGTGCCGCGCTTGGGTTTCAGGAGTTCGGGTGTGGCGGTGGAGTTGGTGACTGAGTCCTCGGTAAGGTCCGACGTGGGGAGAGAGGCGTTGAAGGTGCGGACGCGGGTGGTGAGTTCGGAGACCGACCACTCGTGCTTGATCACCTGAGCGATGAGCTTAGCGCGCTGCTTGGAGTCCTCGACCTGGCAGAGCAGGACGTAATGGGTGCGGGTCAATTGTGCGGTCGCCCGCACAATTGGGAAACAGCGATAAATCTGCGCGCATTCGTGGAGCGTGCGCTTGCTGATGCCGGTGTCCTCGGCGAGCCGGGCGAAGAGGTTTCCGCCGTAGTCGGCGCGATCCTGATTGAGGAGAAGGTGCTCTTGAATGAGGCGGCCGGTGTCGTGGTAGGTGAGCAACCACGCCTGCTCGATTTTCTGACGGCCCGCGAAGACGACGGCCTTCACTTCGCGCCTGAGCTCGGCGTAGGTTTTGGGGACAGAGGCCGGGGTAAGTGCGCGAGTGGGCATGGGGAGGAGTGGGAACGGATTTAGGTTTCGGACCCGATGCCATGCCGCTTTTGTCGCCGGGTCAGACCGAAGAGGTGATCATCTTCGAGGCAGACAAAGGAAGACATGATTTGACAGGCATGCGGGGCTCGGCGTTGTTCGGGGCGCAGATAAGCGCAGGGTTTGTAGAGGTCGCCGGCAACGGTGGCAGCCCGCACGGGTGGTAACTCGAACCTGGGATCTGCACTATTTCCCGATCCAGTCCGAAAGGCCCGCCAAGTGCGGGCTTTTTGTTTTTATGAGATCAAGATCGTCGGGCCAGAACTTCAGGCCAAAGCCAAGGGCCGCGCCTTTGTAGCGGCGGAAGGTGGGCGAAATCAGCCGTGCGTAGCGATCTTCGGCATCGCCAAATCGATTGGGCGTAACGGCTGCGTAGAGACCGGAGGCGACGGCGTCGGCAAGTTGCAAACCGGCGAGCTGGGTGTGTTGCACGGCACGCACGTGCGCGGGGTCGAGGTGCTTCCACGCCATCTTTTGGCTGGGGCTGGCATCGTTGGCTCCGCGTAGCACACAAAGGTAGGCCCGAAGCGCGTCGTAGGACATCTGGTCTCGATTGGAAAATATCACCTCGGCCAAACCAGAACCCTCGCCTTCTACGTGGTGCTCTTCGCAGAGCCACGAAACGCGTTCGAGTAGGTAGCGGCAGGCGTAGCGGTAGAGTAGGTCTTTCTCGGATTGGAACTTCTCCGGCTCGCGCAGCGAAGGTTTGTGGATGAGCACCGAGACGGTGCGCAGAAAGGCGCCTCGCCGATGGCGCGGGCGTAGGCGACCCGGCGAGCGTGATCGAGCTTTACGAAGTGCAGCGCCTGCTTGGGCTGGGCACCCAAGGCACCGCGGATTTGCCTCATCAGCTCGACGATCTTGCCGCCGTTCTTCTTTCGCACAACGACTGCCGACAGAATGAGCCAACGTGAGCTGCCGGTGCCGTCGGGTTTGAAGACGAAGCCACCGTCGCCGGACTCGTCGATGAAGACTGTGAAACTATAGTCGCTCATGGGTGGCCATTGGCTAGAACTTCGGGACGGCTTTACGTTTCGCATCCTTGTCGGCGAGATTCTTCGCGACTTCGTCGACGATGGTCTTGGATTGGATTTCGACCCAAGTGAGCATGTTGATCGCGAGCGAGCCATCGGGCGCGGTCCAAAAATCTACGATGCCGTTTTGGGTGACGGGAGTCCACGACCCGCCGTAGGCAACCAGGGCGGCCTCGACCTGTTCGCGGGTCCATTTTTGTTTGAGCTGAAGTCGAACGGAGGCGGGTTGAAGTGAGGGCAGGAAGAAGACCGCGTGAACGGTCAGATCACCTTTGTGGAATTCACGGGTGCTGAACTGGCCCTTCACCTGCACCCCGCCGCGCTTCACGTGGATGTAGGGGACTGACGAAACATTCTTCGACGACTTCTGAACGCCGTAACGATCCACGAAGTAGGCCGGTGACTTATCCTCGAGAATACCTGCAATTGCGGCCGCCGGCAGAAAAGCGAGAGACATGAAGATGAGATATTTCATAGCAGAACTCTCGTTGGGAGATCGGGCCAGGGTGTGTGAATTTTGGCGAGATAGGACTCAGAACTAACGTGCTCCGCTATATTTGAGCGTCGCTCGGCAGCGAGGGTAGGTTGAGCAGCCCCAGAAGGGTTCAAAATTTCCGGTGCGCCGGACCATGGGGGATTCGGTCTGCATTGAGGCACGCGGGATTGATCAACGTTTTTCCAGTAACTTTTTCTTCTGCGCCTGAAACTCTTCTTCAGTCAGAATTTTATCACGCCGCAGTTCGTCGAGCTTCCTTAAATCTCCGTAAAGGCTGCTGGAGGTATCTGCGACGGGGTTATCCGCGGTTGGCTGGAGCGATGCTTTATCTATTTCGGTGCTGAGGTTGGCGATGAACTGCTCGAATGCTGGCTCGAATGCTTCCAACCAATTCCCGTCTTTCACTACCTGTCCATGATTTAGACCGTGGCCTTTGACCGTTAAATTGGCGCTGCCCGCAGCACTTTTTAAAGTAAGGGACGTGCCGATTTTGGCCTCGAACGTTAATGCGAAAAACCCCGGCGCCATCCATGCCCAAAATTCGTCAACTGAAATTGCGACTGAGGTGTCAGCAGCCGGCTCGTTGGTAACCCGATAGCCTTTACGGCGCAGTGCTTCTTCCACGAGAGCCCGGACGCGTTTCGTTACGGTGTCGTTGTCCGAGAGTGCGATATCTCCCAGAGCTTTTCCGAATCCGTTTCGCTGACGTCCAATCATCCGATCCTTTTGGGCGGGAGAGAGCGTAGTAACGTCTCCGTCGATGGAGGGGATGGAAGGGTCGGAGGGTTTGTTTTGGAAAGCGCGGTTGTCGGTGACTGAGCTAATGTAAATTGAACCTTTGGTGACAGAGACCGCAGGGCCAGTCGGCACCGGCACTGCAAACGTGCGTTGGCCAGTGACGCAGCCGGTTTGAGTTATGAGTATGGCCAGCGAGAGCAGGAGTAGGTATGTTTTCATGGGTGGTTTGTTTGGAGTAAGAGAAATGGGCCGTTTCCGGAGTAGCTACGGTAAGGGACGTGCGCTCTCACTTGGCTCGCTCCATACGGCAGCGCTCGGTGAGTTGGAAGGCGATGCGTTGGATGCGATCAGGCGACAGCGGATTTGCGGGGCGAAGGGGAAATGCCCGACGGACTTCTTTCGGATTGAGGACGTTCACGGTGCCACGGGCCTTGCGCTCCACCCACCAACCCGGGAGCACCAGCATCGCGGACACCGGGGTGAAATCGCCCGTGGAAGCGGTGAGCCACTTACTGAGCGTGGCTGCGTTGCGCTCGGCCTGATCGAGACCGAAGCGATCATTGCCCCAGGGGAATTGCAGCGTCTGGCCGTCGTAAGTGACGAGGGCTTTGGCGGCGCCTTTGATGGCAGCGGGCTTGCGGCGTGTCTTGGTTTCGACGGCCCAGACACCGGCGGGACCGACGAGCACATGGTCGATATTGAAATTCTCGAAGGGCAGATCGTGGAAGACCTGAAAAACGTCGGCGACGAGTTGGTTGAGTTCCTGACCCACCGCGCATTCGCCCTTTAGGCCAAGGCGGTAATTCCAGAGTTCTTGGAGCTGTCTGAGCAACTTTGGTGCGTAGATGACGTAGGAGATCACCAAGCCTAGGCCCAGCGTCAGCCAAACTACGCCAGACTTCGCCATCGGGAGAAAGAGGAGCAGCAGAAACGCGAGGAAGCTCGTGCCCATGAGAGCGAAAAGACTGTCTTCAAGCTCATCCCCCAAGCTTTCGATTTTGATGCGCAGGGATTCGCCCGGGGGACGGAGTGGCATTTCGGTGAAGGGCTCGAGATAGTCGGCCTTGAAGCGCTTGCGGCGAAAATGGACGATCACCATTAGCGCGAACAGGGGCGCGAAACAGACGATGAGAATAAACGCGCCGTAGAGAACCTGGCTGCCGATGGACCCGAATAACTGATCGAGCTTCACGACAGATCTTTCGGACGCGTTGCGATGTGGCGAAGCCTTGAGCTGGATGATTTCATTAGTTGGTTAGCTTCTGCTTCAATTCTGCGATGGTTGGCCAACTGCTACCTCGATGAAGCATTCGGTGGCAGTTGGCGCAGACCATCGCTAATTCCGAAATCTTGGTGACGCGTGATTTCTTGAGCCCTTTCAGAGGAACCATGTGATGGGCTTCGATGAAGTCGTGCGCACCGTAGACCTTCCCGAAA
Organism: Opitutaceae bacterium; assembly: GCA_025355125.1. Lineage (GTDB taxonomy): Bacteria > Verrucomicrobiota > Verrucomicrobiia > Opitutales > Opitutaceae > Tous-C4FEB. Next base: position 8,219 of record JANXLP010000431.1, read on the forward strand.
TCAAATCCGCAAACCTCGCAAAATAGTCGGCCGTGGGTTTTGAGAAAAACTGCTTTTGCCGCTCTTACTAGCTCATGACTTCGCTCACGGCTCCAATGCATCCGCATCACCGGAAGCCCCTCGTTCGCCTCCTCCTTCGCGTCGATCTCAAGCTCAGCTCCGATGCCGACACCAGGTTGTAGAGCCGCGTTCTGACCACTTATGATTTTCAGGATCGCCAGCACGTAGGACTTATTTCGGTGCTCGGAATAGTCGGCTGGTGAGGTTGAAGCAGTTTCGTTGAAGCGAATTAAGTAAGGCATAACTTGCTCTGGAGTCAGCCGTCGCGGTTTGCCGGTGCTAATTGGGATAAAGATGACGACATCTCCGGCGCTTTGAAGAGTGAACGTTGCTCGGTCTCCAGCCGTGGGAAGACGTTCATTGTTGTTCGCGCGAGCCGCTTCGAAGAATTGTTTGATAGTGATTTTCATGGGCGGCTCGGGAGAAACAAGGGCTGGGCTTGAAGGCGCTACCGGACAAAGGTGCCTTTCGTGTCGCCGGGGTGGGCGCGGGCTAGGGCTACTAGCGTTTCTAGGATTTCGCGGACTTCGGGTTCTTTGGCGCGGCTGAATTGGGCGGTGAGTTCGGCCGGCGTGATGGGGTAGGCGGCGGTCGCGAGGGCGGATTCGATGGCTTTGGCGCGTTCGGCTATGGTCTTCGGCCAGGCGGGTTTGGTTTTGCGGCCGGCTTTGGGCGCAGGGGATTTTGAGTCGCCGTCTTCGAGGGCGAGGGCGGATTGCTTGGTGCCGGCGAAGAGGGGTTTTTGGTAGTCGGGGCGGAGCCAGCGGATGTGACCCTTGGCTTCTTCGGCGGCGCGGGCGGTGTTGAGGACGACGACTTTTTCGAGGATTTCGGCGTCGGGGAGGGGGCAGGGCCAGCCGTAGGCGTCGGCTACGGCGGCGTCGAGGTCGTCGTGTAGTTGCTTGAGCGTGGAGACGAGCGCGGCGTCGTGGAGGGCTTTGTCTTTGGTCGTGAGCGGTTCGCCGGCGCGGACTTTTTCCAAGACGTTGTAGATGTCGGTGAGGCCGAGGCCGTGCTGGGCTTGGGCGCGCTTGCGGTGGGCGTCGAGTTCCTCGGCGAGGGCGCGGATTTTGGCCTTCTGCTTTTCGGTGCAGTCGGGAAAAGGGAAGGGATCGAAGCAGCGGGTTTTGACGTAAACCGGACGATCTTCGAGCATCGCCCCTGCTGTTTCCGGTCCGGCGTAGATCGTGTGAATGCGACTGCTCAGGACGCCGAGATGGAACGCATCCTCGAGAGTGATGACGACGAGTTTGTTGTCAGGAAGGATTTCAGCGTCGAGAAACTGAAAGACGCGATGCTTTGCGGTTTCGACCGTGGCGATGTAGCGGGGGAGACCGGCGAGTGCTGGCCGAAGATCGCGGCGAGGTTCGCCGTGAATCCACCAATTATCGCGGTAGCTTGCGCGGTTGTTCTGATCGCGCTCCGGTTTAACGGTGGTGAGGACGTGTTGATACACTTTTGGGAAACGATCACGCACGTTTTCGAGAGCGAGTCCGAAGAGGTCGATGGCCATGACTCCGCGCGGCTTGTCGGTGAGGTCGCGGCCGTTCCGGTATTCACGGATGTGTTTTTCGAGTCCCTTGATTTTGCCTAGTCCGAGCGCCTTGGCTTCGGCGGGTGTCACGATGAAACCCGAGCCGATGAGCTGAACGCCGCGATAAGTTAGGCCATCGTTGGCCTTCAGTTCCCTCGTGCCGGAAACGTCCGCGCCGGCGGTGAGGTCGGCGCCGACCTTGCCGAGAGCGAGGTCGAGTTGGACTTCGTTTTCGCCGGTTTCATCATTGGCGGTTTCGGTCGTGACGCGTTGGAGATGACCGGGTGTAGGAGCGAGCTTGCTCGCGATGGCGGATGGCGGAATCGCCTGCAAGCAGGCTCCCACATTCGGATTCAAGGCACCCACGCTCATGGCGATGCGGACGGCCGCGCACTCGGTGGCGTCGATCCACGGATGATCGGGGATGGCGAAGGTGAGATAAATGCCGGCATCCATCGCGGCTTGGACGACGCGGCGATTGAAGATTTGACGAATGGAATTGGTGGTGATGAAGCCGAAGCGACGGGTGCGGCCGGCGAGGGTTTCGAGCGCGGCTTTGTGCCACCAAAACATCACGAAGTCGGCGCTCTCGGGCATCGCCGGATAAGTGGCGCGCAGGGTTTCGGTGTAGCCGTCGCCGAGGTCCTCGCGCATGCGGCTAGCGCCGAGGAACGGCGGATTGCCGACGATGAATTCGGCCTGCGGCCAGAGAGCGGGGCGCGGATTGACGAATGTCTCGAGCGGGCGGACGCCTTGCTCGTCGGGGATTTCGCGGCCGGTGACGGAGTCGGTTTTGAAGCGGCGGCGGTCCCAGACGAACTTGGTTTTACCGTCGGGGCCTTTGGCGAAATCTTTTTTGTCGTAGGCGAGGACGGCGTCGCGGCATTCGATGTTGTTGAATTTTTTGAGGACGGGCTCGGCGGGGGAGGTTTCGCCGTGGACGCGGAAGTGCCACTGGAGGTAGCCGATCCAGAGGACGAGTTCGGCGAGGGCGGCGGCGCGGGCGTTGAGCTCGATGCCGAGGAATTGGTGGGGATCGACGGTGGCGCCCTGGAGGTTGAGGAAATCGGTGTCGTCGCCGAGGTCGCGGAGGAGGTTGATGACTTCGCCTTCGAGGCGTTTCATCTGCTCGAGGGCGACGTAGAGGAAGTTGCCGGAGCCGCAGGCGGGATCGAGCACGCGGACAGCGCAGAGCTGGGCGTGGAATTTTGTGACTTCGGCTTTGGCGGCCTTGAGGTCGCCGCGTTGGGCGAGCGTGACGGCGGCGATGCGCACGGCGGCCCACTCTTCGCGGAGCGGCTCTATCACGGTCGGGAGGACGAGGCGCTCGACGTAGGCGCGCGGGGTGTAGTGGGCGCCGAGTTTGTGGCGTTCGTCGGGCGAGAGGGCGCGCTCGAGGAGGGTGCCGAAGATGGCGGGCTCGACGTGGCGCCACTCGAGGGCGGCGGCTTTGCGGAGGAGCGTGAGCTGGGCGGTGGTGACGGGAAGGGCTTTGGCGGAGGCGAAGAGGCCACCGTTGAAGTAGAGGAGCTTTTTCTTGAGGAGGCCGGAGAAGCGGCCCTGGTTCATATCCTCGAAGAGGAGTTCGAGCATCGGCACGAAGGCACCGGTGTCGATTTTGACGGATTCGAGGAGGTCGTGAAAGCCGTTCTTGGGGAGCAGGCCGACGTCTTCGGCGAACATGCAGAAGAGGCAACGCGAGAGGAATTCGGCGACGAGTTTGGGCTCGTGGCGTTTCTCGAAAGACTTCGCGAGTTCGGCCAAGTAGCCGGCGACCTCGCGGGTGACGGCGGCGGCGCGCTTGGAGGGATCGAGGGCGAGCGGGGTCGTCCAGACGAGGCGGAGACGTTCGCGGAGATCGGGGTGGGCGAGGTCGGCGAGCTTGATGCGATGCGAGCGGGCATCGGGAAACGGGAGGTAGTTTTTCCCTTTCTGGGTGAAGTCGGCGTAGAGCTCGATGACGTGGCCGACATCGACAATGATCAGAAACGGCGGAGGGTTTTCGCCGTCGGGGAGGGAGCGGGCGTAGCGGTCGGCTTGGCTGAGGGCTTCGAGCATGGCGCGGTCCCAGGCCGCGGAGCCACGCGTGATCTTGGCGGACTTGGGCGCGGCGTCGGTGAGGTCGAAGGAGAGTTCGGCGGGCGCGGCTTTGGCGGAGGCGTATTGCTTGGCTTCGAGGACGAAGGAGTCGCGTTTATAGAGATCGATGCGGCCGGTGGAGGTCTTGGTGGAGCCGCGATGGTGGAAGGTGACGGCGCGCTCGAAGACGTAGGCGTTGGTCTCGGTGTCGGGGCCGGCGGGATCGGGGCGAACAACTCCGAGGAGGTCGCAGAGTTCGGACAGGAAGAGGACGTAGTTGGCGCGCTCGGAAGCCTCGGCCTTGGACCAGCGGGAGCTGAAGGTGGCGACGGTGGCCTCGGAAGCGGCGGGCGGGGCGTCAGACATGGGTGCGGGTTGAAGAGAAGGTGCGGGTGGGGGCGGGGCAATCCCGCAGTCGGCTAGAACGCAGAAAGATAGGGTGAAGCGGGGCGGAGGGTTGCCCGCGAAAAACGCGAAGGGACGCGAAAGTCGGACAGGGGCGAGGAGTCGCGAGCGAGCTCGCTCCCACAGGGGCGGAAGTCGGAGGGAGAAAGAGGAAAGATTGAGAGGAAAGAGAAAGATTGGGGGGACGGGCGGATTGCTTTGGGTCGGGTGGTTTGCACGCTGGTGGGCATGACTCTTTCCACGGGAAAAATTCGCTGGGGTGTTTTGGGGTATGCGAAGATCGCGAGGGAATTGGTGATTCCGGCGATTCGGCGCGCGGCCCATTCGGAGTTTGTCGCGCTGGCTTCACGGGATGCGGCGAAGCTGGCGGAGAGTGCGGTGCGGTTTACGGGCGGGCATCGCACGTATGTCGGCTACGAGGAGTTGTTGAGAGATGCGGAGGTTGATGCGGTTTATATCCCGCTGCCGAATTCGCAGCACGCGGAGTGGACGATCCGCGCGATGGAGCACGGGAAGCATGTGCTCTGCGAAAAGCCGATGGCGCTCGATGCGGCGGAGTGTCGGCGGATGATCGACGCGGCGGCGAAGAATGGCGTGAAGCTGATGGAGGCGTTTATGTATCGCTACACGGATCGCACGCGGAAGGTCGTGGAGACGCTGCGGAGCGGCGTGCTCGGCGAGGTGAAATTTGTGCAGGCGAGTTTTCGGTTTCTGCTGGCGAATCCGGCGTCGATCAAACTGCAGCCGGCGCTCGGCGGCGGGGCGTTGTATGATGTCGGGTGTTATCCGGTGAATTTCTGCGGGCTCGTGGCGGATACGGTGGCGGGCGCGGAGCCGGGCACGGCGCGGCCGGAGTCGGTGAAGGTGGAATGCGTGCGCAGTGGTGGGAGCGGCGCAGGCGGAGACGGAGTCGATCTGTTGTTCTCGGCACTGTTGAAGTATCCGTGCGGGCTGGTGGCGGCGCTGCACTGTGGGTTCAACGCGCACAAGCGGATCGGCGCGGAGATCGTGGGGACCGAGGGTGTGCTGGAAATCGCCGATACGTTTTTTGATCCGGCGGGGGCGCTGGTGCTGACACGCGGTGAGGAGCGGACGGAGATCGCGGTGGCGGAGAGTGATCGCTACCGCGCGGAGGTGGAGGATTTCGCGGCGGCGATTTTGGAGGGGCGCGCGCCGGCGTTTGGGTTGGCGGAGACGCTGCGGAATGCGGAGGTGCTGGATCGGTTGTTCGCGGCGAGTCGGGGGTAGGGCCCACGCAAGGACGGAGAGTGGCCCGCGAAACACGCGAATTACGCGAAAGTAGGAAGTGGCCCCACGGAACACACGGGACACACGGAAGGACGGAGGGTGGCCCGCGAAACACGCGAATTACGCGAAAGCAGGAAGTGGGCCCACGGAACACACGGGACACACGGAATACACGGAAAAAAGGGCGGAAGGAACGGAGGAGGAAGGGGGATTTTTTGCCTGCGAATCACGCGGATGGACGCGAATGGGGGAGGGATCGGGAAAGGAGTTCACCGCGGAGGCCGGAGAGCCGGAGGGTGGCCCGCGAAATACGCGAATTACACGAAAGGCGGAGGGGCGGGGAGCTAAGTTAACCACAGAGGCACGGAGACACACAGAGGGGCATGGGAAAGACTTGAGGGGACGCGGAAGGTCTAAGAGGGCATCTAAAAAGGTCTCCGATCTGGTCCGTCGTGGCATGGGCGTCCCGCCCATGTTCCGAACCCACGGGCGGGACGCCCGTGCCACTTTCGATCCGCCGCAGGCAACCCTACCTTTTTAGACGCCCTCTAAAGGGGCTCCGTAGAGATGGGCTGAAACCGACCGGCGGTCGGTTCTACAGTTTGGGCGGGAGGGCGAAGGCGAGGTAGGTGTCGCCGGTGGGGCCGCCGACTTTGCCGCCGCCGGTGGCGGTGATCACGATGTATTGGCGGCCGGCGACTTCGTAAATCGCGGGGGCGGCGGTGCCGGCGAAGGGGAGTTTGTAGGACCAGAGCTCGGCGCCGGTATCGGCGTCGAAGGCGCGGAACTTTTCGTCGGCGGTGCCGGCGACGAAGACGAGGCCGCCGGCGGTGACGCTGGCGCCGCCGAGGTTTTGCGCGCCGGTGGTGGGCACGCCGGCGGCGGCGAGGGCGGGGATTTCACCGAGGGGCGAGCGCCAGAGGATTTTGCCCGTGCTGAGGTCGTAGCAGTTGAGCAGGCCCCAGGGTGGCTTGATGCCGGGGTTGCCGTCGGGGTCGTTGAGGAAGCCGAAGCCGTCGAAGATGAAGCGGGGGTTGTCGCCCGCGCCGGGGCCACCGCCGCCTTTGCGCGCGGGCGGCTGGTTGCGGCGGAGGAGGAAGTCGATGAGGGCGGCTTGATCGGCGGGAGCGGGGACGAGGTTGGGCGGCATGACGCCGCGGCCTTTGGCGAGGGTTTCTTGGATCGCGGCGTCGTTCATGCGAGCTTTCAGGCCGATGAGGGGAGGGACCATGCCGAGACCCTGACGGCTGGGGCCGTGGCAGGCGGCGCAGCGGGTGTCGTAGATTTTCTCGCCGGCGGAGGGAGGGAACTTGGGATCACGTGGGCTTTCGTCATTGGCAATGACGGTGACTTTGGAGACGAGGCGGTTGGAGGTGACGTAGAGGCGGCCGGTGGGAACATCGACGGCGGCGCCGGACCACTCGGCGCCACCGCGCGAACCGGTGTAGAGGAGGGGCCGGCCCTCGACGAACGGTTGGAAGAAGCCGAAGGAGGCGCGGTCGATTTGTTTTTGGACGAAGTCGCGGGCTTCGGGCGAACGGTCGGTGACGTCGGCGGGATTGAAGGCCATCGACGAAATGGGCTCGGGGAGTTCGGGATCGGGCTGGTAGGGTGCGGTGCGTTCACCGGGGAGGGTTGAGGTGGGCGCGCGGCGGAGGCGGACGGGGAAAACGGGCTGGCCGGTCACGCGATCTAGGACGAAGAGGTGGCCGGATTTGGAGAGGCTGGTGACGACATCGACGTGTTTCCCGTCGCGGGTGATAGTGACGAGGTTGGGCGGGGCGCAGACGTCGAGGTCCCAGATATCGTGGCGGACATCCTGGAAATGCCAGAGGCGTTTCCCGGTGAGCGCGTCGAGGGCGAGGACGCAGTTGCTGAAGAGATTGTCGCCGAGCCGGCCGACGCCGACCATGTCGGGCCGGGGCGCGCCGAGCGCGATGAAGGCCATGCCGCGCTGGTCGTCGATGGAGAGTCCGCTCCAACCGTTGCCGCCGGCCTGCGGGCCGTCCCAAGTGTCGGCGCCGAACTCGGCGCCACGAGCGACGGAGTGAAACGTCCAGAGCGACTGGCCGGTGCGAACATCGTAGCCGAAGATATCGCCGTTGAGTCCGGTCGTGACGAAAACGTGTTTGTAAACGGCGCCGG
>JANXLP010000438.1 GCA_025355125.1 Opitutaceae bacterium
CGACGACTGCGATACGGAGAACGGTCCGCTGCGCGTGGCACCCGGCAGCCACCTTTGCGGAATTCTCCGGAGCGACGATATTCCGGGCGCAGTCAAAGAGCATAAAGAGGCGCTTTGCCTAGCCGGTGTCGGTGACGCCGTTTTGATGCGACCGCTATTACTCCACGCGTCGTCAACCGCCACTCGACCACGCCATCGGCGCGTGCTTCATATCGTCTATCACTCAGGCGCGCCCGTGGCAGAACCGTGGCACCGTGCGCTCCGTGATTAGATGCTAACTTGCCCGATCTCAAAATGAGTCGGTCCGGCACCAAGCTTGACCACCAAGCGCCCTCACTTACCGTTTCACCATGCAAGCCACGGTCAGCAGCAAATACCAGATCACCATTCCGGCTAAGTTACGGAAGAAATTCCATCTCAAGCCGGGCATGAAGCTGGTTTTCGATGAGCAGGCGTCCGATCTGCGGGCGAAGCCCAAGCACGACTTTAACGTCGAGGCCATGCGCGGAGCCCTCGGTGCGGCCAAGAATTTTGAGCCCGGCAAGACCTCGACCCAGAGCCTTCGCGAGCTGCGCGGCTACGACCGCAGCACCCTGTGATCACCGCAGTGGACAGTTCCGTCCTGTGGGCCATCGCCAAGGGAGAAGCGGACGGTTCTGAATGGCTGGAAAAGCTCGCCGAATGCCGCTCTGAAGGACGGTTGGTCGTCTGCGACATCGTCTGGGCCGAGACCCGCCCCGCATTCCCCACCGCCGCCTCGCACGTAAGCTTCTTCACTCAACTCGGCGTGCACTTCGATCCTTCGGATGAGGCGGTGGCCAATTTGGCCGGCGAGATCCAAGACCGCTACCGCAAAGCCGGCGGCAAACGTCTACGCCTCACCGCCGACTTTCTTATCGGTGCCCACGCTGTGGTAAGAGCAAACCGACTCGACACGAAGGATGACGGTTTCTTTCGCGACCAATTCCGGAAATTGACCGTGTTTCTCCCCGCCTGAAACCAGAGGACACCCCGTCGATCGTTCCAACCCGTCCGCCGTTCACCCCGTCAGAGCAAACATCACGATCTGGTCCGCCTCGCGGTGATTCGTCCAAAAATTCGCGCCGTCAAACGCCAGCCCGCGCGCGGAAAATCCCAGTCGCGCCAGCGTCTCGCACTTACCGGTCGCGGGATCGAGACGCTCGATAAAATAGTCGTCCGACTCTTCGTTCGTCGTCGTCGCGAGGTAGAACGTGCCGTGCGCGTAGCAGTGGCCCACGACCTGATGCGGCGCGGTGAGCACGCGGCCGGGCTTACCATCAGTCCCGATTGAAATCAGTTTCTGCGGATACCACTGGCTGAGCACGAGCGACGTGCCGTCATGCGAAAGGTGAGAGCCCATCCCGTCGGGACACGGCAGGCTGAACGCCGGATCAAAGCCCACGCCGGGCCGCACGCGACGGATGCGCCGCGCATCGACGTCCACCGCATCCGCCCCGCAGACCACATAGACATCGTCGCCCACCTTCGTCGCACCCCACACCGAATCATCGCCCGGCACGACGCATTCCCACGTCACCGCGAAGGTCGCACGGTCCACGGCGTAGAATTTCTTCGTGTGCCGGGAGCTCAGCCAAAGCGTGTCGCCATCGACATATATCGCCTGCGGCTTGGGAAACGGTGCGGTGCGGCGCTGTAGTTCGGCAATCGACTTCATGCGCTCGATCATGGGCCGTGCGCGGCCTGTTGAAAAGCGGCAAGGCCACGCTCGGCGAAATTTGTGCGCGAGCTTGTTCCTCCGTCGCGCACCCCAACGCGGCTGAGCAACCCGCTATTACTTGGTCAGGTTCGCGCCCGTCAGCCGCGCCACCGCCCCGAGCGTCGTCTGCGCCGCGTTCAGCCCGAGCCGGAAATCCGCGTCGCTGAACGTCGCAAACACATCCGTGGGCTGGTGCCAGTGCGGGTCCCAACCGGCGCCGATCTCACGGCCGCGCTCGTTCTCACGCAGACTGATCGCGGGCACGATATCCATGAACGGCGTGCTGTCCGTGTTCGTCATGTGCGGCCCGACCGCCGCCGGATAATCCGTCGCGTAAGCCTCGTTGGCCGCATGGAAATGCCACGCGATTTTCTGCGCTCCCTCGGAAAATTTCGCCGTCGATTGAAACTCGATATTTACATCCGCCTCGGGACGCTGCTCCTTCGCCACCGTGCCGTCGGCCTTCGGCGCACCGTGGTCAAAAAGCATCATGTCATGCTGGATCATGCCGAGCCACTTCGGCTCGGGATAAAGTCCGGAGCCGACCGGGTCCTCCTTCCCCTGCAACGCCTGCCGCTGCACCACGTAGGCACGCGCACCGTTGAGACCGGTCTCCTCATTGTTCCAAAGCACGAAGCGGATCGAGTGTTCCGTCGTCACTCCGGGTGACATGAAAATCCGCGCCAGCTCCATCACGATCGCCGTCCCCGAGCCGTCGTCGTTGGCCGCCTCGCCAAAACCATGGCCGTCAAAATGCGCGCCGATGATATGCATTTCCCCGGGAAACTTCGTGCCGACTTTCGTGCAGTAAACCTGCTCACGCGGTCCACCCACATCACCCGGCTGCGAATTGAGCGCGCGCAGTTTCTCATCGGGCTGCAACTCCGCCTTCAGGTTCACGCCGGTCTTGTTGCGAAATCCCCGGTAGCGCCCACCGCCCTGCGCGGCATCGGGCGAGTTGGCGATGGCAGGACCGCTCGGCCGACGCGGATCGGTGGGCATGAACTCATACGCCATGCGCGTCGTGTTGGCGTAACCGTAGCTCTTGAGCTGCGCCTCGATCCAGTCGAGCGCCGCGCGGTTGCGCGCCGAGCCCTGCTTCCGGTCGCCAAATTGCGTGAGGCTTTTGATCGTCGTTTTGTAGCGTTCAAGTTCGAGCTGCCCGACCATCGACTTGATCGGATCAACCGCCGGCACCGCCGCCACCGCGACCGCTTGTTCGGCAGCCCGCAGCCCCATCGGGACCACAGCGGGAAAACTCAGGGCAACAGCAACGGCGAAAGGCAGACCGCGGAGGGGGGTTCTCATAGATAGAAGCAACGTGATCTGCAGGACCCGTGCCTGACAACGCGAGACTCGCCCACCGCCGCATCCCGTCTCACGGCACCTCGTAAACCTCCACGAGCGCCTCACCCACGCCGCCACCCACGCCCGACACTTGCACCGTGTAGCTCCGCCCCGCCGCCAGCGTCAGCACCACCGCCGAATCCTTGCTCCCCACCGTGAGCGGAAACGCCCCGACCTGCCCAAAGACTCCCGCCAACGAGCTGTCCCAATTGTCGTTCTCCGCGATCCGCACCGTGCCGTCGTTCACCTCGAGCTTCGGGTCCGCCAAAACACCCGGCACGCCAAACGCCGTCAACGCCGGCCCCGTCGCGCGGATCAACACCCGCTGCGTCCCCGTGCCGCTGATATAAAACCCCGCGATCAAAATATCCGCCCCCGTCCCCACTCGGTTGCGCGCCGAGAGATTCACGAGCCGCTTCCCACTGCCACTCCCGGCATCGTAGCCCTCGATCAAAACCACCCCTCCCGTCGTGCCTGTCGCCTGCACGCTATGCGATCCGCTCAGGCTCTGCAGCAACGCCGCATCGCGGCTCGCCGCCGGCAGCGGAAACGCTCCGAGGCTCGCGAACGTAGATGCCAGCGCCGTCGGCCAGTCGTTGTTCTCTGCGACCTTCGTGTTGCCACGATAAAGTTCCAGCCGCGGATCGGCCATCGCCGAGGGCAAACCAAACGCCACCAGCGCCGGCCCGACCGCACGCACCAACAGATCCTTCGCACCGCCGTTGACGACAAAACCCACGATCACCGTCTGCCCGGCCCCGAGGGTCGTGCGCAGCGACATGTTGGACAACCACGCCGAAGGATCGACCGTGAGCGCCGCCGCCAAACTCGTCGCCGCACCGAGACTGTTCGTGACCACCACGCTGTAGTCGCCCACGTCACCCACGCTCGTCGCGGTCAACCCGAGCGTCGCACTCG
>JANXLP010000444.1 GCA_025355125.1 Opitutaceae bacterium
TGCTCGCGACTGGTGACGCGGAGTCGCGAGCAAGCTCGCTCCCACCCTTTCCACCCGCATCGTTCCCACCGAACCCGCCACCGCCTTTCCTCGCCCACGTCCACACTCCGATGCCCCTCCTCGTCCTTGTCTCCTTCATCTGGGCGTTCTCCCCCGGCCTGATCAAAGGCCGCCTCACCGGCCTCGACTCGACCGCTATCGCCACGATCCGCCTCGCGCTCGCGCTCCTCGTGTTCCTCCCCTTCTTCCGTCCGCGCGGCCTCGCCCGCTCCATGCTCCTGCGCCTCACCCTCGTCGGCACCGTGCAGTTCGGCCTCATGTATCTGTTCTACCTGCGCGCCTTCGCCCTGCTGCCCGCCTACGCCGTCGGTCTCTTCACCATCACCACGCCGCTCTACCTCGTCCTCATCGACGCCGTCGCCGCGCGCCGCTGGCAACCCCGCTACGCCCTCGCCGCCCTCCTCGCCCTCGCCGGTGCCGGCGTGATGCTCATCCAAGACCACGGCCTCAGCGCCGTCTGGCTGCGCGGCTGTCTCCTCGTGCAACTTTCCAACGTCTGCTTCGCCGCCGGCCAGCTCGCCTGGCGCCGCGAACGCGCCAAGCTTCCCGCCACCACCAACGACGCCACCCTCTTCGCCCTGCCCTACCTCGGAGCCTTTCTACTCACCGCCGTCGCCAGCCTTTGCGTTCCCCCGTTCCAGACCGACTGGCCCGCCCTCCACCTGACAACCTCGCATCTCGTCACCCTGCTCTATCTCGGCGCCATCGCCTCGGGTCTCGCGTTCTTCCTCTGGAATCTCGGCGCCACCCGCGTCGGCACCGGCACGCTCGCCGTTCTCAACAACGCCAAAATCCCCCTCACCGTCGCCTGCTCGCTCCTCTTCTTCGGCGAACACGCCGATCCTCTCCGCCTCCTCGTGAGCCTCGCCCTCCTCGCCCTCGCCCTTTGGATCGCTGAGCGCAAGCCTGCCCCACGCGCCGCGTCGCCAGAGACTACTTCGCCCTCGTCTTAAACTCCCGCGTCACTCCCGTCGCCGGAATCGAGACCGTGTAACTCGTCCCGTCCGCCGAGACGACCAGCTTCACCAAATTCCCCGCGCACTTCTCGTCCTCGTTCGCGATCAACTCCGGAGCGGTATTGCCTTCCGCGCCGACGCGCACATTGCGATGCAGTTGAAAAATCGCCGCTACCGATGGCGTCGCCTTCAACGTCGCCCACGTCCCGAGCTCGCCGCCCTTGCGCGCGCCGTTGTTCATCACGACCACCGTCGGCGCGAGGCTCTTCACCAAGAGCGGATGGTTACTCACGTCGAGCCCGTGGTGGTTCGTCTGATAAACATCCACCGCGCCCACGAGATTGTGTGGCGAGACCAGCTTTGCTTCGAGATTCCACGTGAGATCCCCGCCGTCGAAAAACCGAAACCCACCAAACTCCAGCCGCCACGCCGTGCTGTTGGCGTTGTCGCTCTTGTCCACCGCCTTGGCCGGCACATCGTTGCCGACGTCGCCCGCTTTGATCTGCGCCTCCGTCGGCGCGACGAATTGCTGGTTCACCGCCAGGCACCGCAGCACCATCGCCGGTTGTCCGGGCAAAGCTTTCAACGGCACGACATACCCCGGCACCACCCGCGCCCGCACCGCCGCGATCTCGCGGTAGGGTTTGATCTGCACCGGAAACGCCGACGCCGTCCGCCCGTCGGGATCACCCTCGGGGACGCCCTTGTCGTGAATCGTCCCGATGGGCAACTGCTGCGCGATCTCCGCCGCGCCGCCAAAATGATCCACATGAAAATGCGTCACGATCAGATGGTCGATGCGCGTGAGCCCCGCCGCCTTCGCCGCCGCCACGATGCGCCCCGAGTCCCGCCCACCGGGATTGCCCGAATCGATCAGCACCGATTCACCCGCCGGCGTCACGATCAACGTCGAGCCACCACCCTCGGAATCGATCCAGTAAATCTCCAGCGAGCGCTCGCCCTTCGCCGATTCAGCCGCACCCGCGCGCGCCACCAGCCCGCCGAACACCAGCGCCGTCAGCACCGCGAGTCCCATTTTCTTAAACCTGTTCAGAGCGTTCATTTTGAATAATGCGCCGTGATCTTCTCGCCGACATCGCGATAGCCGATGTCCTCGCCGTAGATCGCCTTGAACTCCGCGATGGCCTCCTCGCTTTTACCCATAGCTTCGTAGCAGCCGCCGAGCTCGTAAACGACGTCCTTCTTCGTCTCGTTCATCTCGGCCAGTTCTGCCTTCGCCGCCGTGAACTGCATCACCGCGAGGTCAAAAATCTTCTTCGCCTTGAACCCGCGCCCGAGCCCGACGAGCGCCGCGATCCGCACCTGCGGCCCCTTCTGCGCCTGTTGAAACTGCGCCAGCGCCGCGTCCAACTGCCCGGTCGCGAGCAACAATTCGCCGAGCGCCAGCCGCGCCGGAAAGTCATTCGGATAACGCTCCACCGTCCGCTTCGCCTCGGTCAACCGCCACGCCGCCAGCTCCGTGCGCGCCGTCTCCACCGTCGCCGCGAGTGACAGGTCGCCCGGCTGCGCCGCGAGCGCCGCCTCCGCCGCCTTGAGGCGCACGTCGAGCAGCGCCGTCTGCAATTCCGATTCCTCTTTCTCCAGCGAGGGATCGGTCGCCCCGGCCGGGATCGCCCGCGCCTTGCGCACCCACACAAGCACTTCGTCCGTGCGCCCGAGCTGGCGATACGCCTGCGCGACCGCGCGATAGTGATTCAGATTGTTCGGCTCCGCCTGCACGCGCGCGACCGCTTCGTCCACGAGCCGCTGCGCCATGTCGCCCGCCGTCACGACCTTCGCCGCCTGCTCGAGCGAAATCGCCTGCGCCTCGTCGCGCAGCTTGTCGCGGAAATTCCCCTGCGTCTCCCAGTTCCCCTTCGTCACCGTCTGCGCCACCGACGCCTTCCGCAGCAACGCCTGCGCCTCCGCGTCCGCCGGCTTTTGCCTCAGCAACAAATCCGCCGTCTTGACCGCCTCGGCCGGTTTCCCCGCCGCGATCCACGCCTCGCCCAGCGCGAGGAGATTGGCCCGGTTATCCGGCTCCAACTCGCGCACCGCTTCGAACGCAAACGCCACCGTCTCCGGCAACCCCAGCCCGCCCGCCGCCTCCGCGAGCATCTTCAACGCCGCCACACTGGTCGGATCTTTGACGAGCAAAGCCTCGGCCGTCTCCAGCACCTTTGCCGGATCTTTTTTCCCGCCGCCAAACATGAACGGCGCCGTCGAAAATCCGCCCAGCGCCTTCGCCATAAATTTGTTCTTCGAGCGAAAATCCCGCAGTTGCGCCGCCCGCTGCAAACGCCGCACCGGCAGACATCCCGGTGCGCCCTTCAAAATCTGCGCACACGCATCCAACGCGTAGTCCAGTTGCCCGCGCTCAAGCGCGACGAGGGCATTGTCGATGAGCTTTTGCTGGCGGGGGTCCAGCGCACTAATGGCGATTTCAGGCATCGGCCTCGAAATCACCCGCCGCTCCCGAAAGCGTCAACGCTAGAGCACCACCAGATCCGCGCGCACCGCCGCTTCCAACCGCGCCAGTCCGTCCTGCACCACCGCATCGCTCGGCCCTTCCACCAGCAGACGCAGCTTCGCTTCGGTCCCGGAGTAGCGCACCAACAGCCTGCCCTGCGCGCCAAGCTCGCCCTCCAGCGCAGCCATCACCGCCGCCACCGCCGGCAATTTCTCCAGCGGCGTCTTCTCTTTCACCTTCAGCGCGAGCGTGCCCTGCGGAAATTTTCGCAACGCCCGGCGCAATTCCGACAACGGCCGCCCCGTCGCCAACATCACCTCGATCACCTTCAGCGCGGCGACCAAGCCGTCGCCGGTCGGCGCGATTTCCGAATGGATGACGTGCCCCGAAGATTCGCCGCCGAGCGTCGCGCCCGAGGCCAGCATCTCCTCGATCACATAACGGTCACCCACCGCCGTCCGCCGCACTTTGCCACCGGCCGCCATCACCGCCGCATCGACCCCGAGATTGCTCTGCACCGTCACCACGAGCGTGCGTTGCACGAGCCGGCTCTGCTTGAGCGCATGCAACGCCAGCAGCGTGAGAATTTCATCCCCATCGAGCACCGCGCCGCGTTCATCACAAAGGATACAACGATCCCCGTCCCCGTCGTGGGCGATACCCAGACGCGCACCTTCCGCCAACACCCGCTCCGCGAGCGCTTCCGGATGTTCGCTGCCCACATCCGCATTGATATTCGATCCATCCGGCAAGTCGCCGATTCCGATCACTTCCGCGCCGAGTGCTCGCAAAACCACGGGGCTCGTCGAACACGTCGCCCCGTTGGCCGTATCCAAAACGACCCGCCAACCCGCCAGCGCGTTCTCCGCCAGCAAACTTCCGGATGCCCTGATATAATCCGTGCGTCCGTCGAGCGGAGCCAAAGCCCCTCGCTCCTTCGCCACCGCAAACGGAGCCGTCGCCAGCCGCTGTTCGATGGCCACCTCCTGCTCGTCAGTGAGCTTTACGCCCGTGCTGTTGAAAAATTTGATGCCATTGTCCTCGGCCGGATTGTGCGAAGCCGTGATCATGACGCCGAGCGCTGCGGCATTGCGCTTGACCGCCAGCGCCACCGCCGGCGTGGGCACCACGCCGAGATCGACGACCCGCCAGCCCGCCGCGATCAATCCGTCCGCGACCGCCGCCGTGAGCACATCGCCCGACTTTCGCGTATCGCGCCCAATCACGATCATGCCGTCCCGCACCGTCGGATTAACTTCATGCAACCAGCGGCCGACCGCGTTGCCCAACTGGGCGGCAAACCCGGCGTTGATCACCGGTCCGCCAAATTTTCCGCGCACGCCGTCGGTTCCAAAGTAGATTCGTTTCATGCTTGGTAAAATTCTTTGGTCGCCGCGATCTTCGCTCTCACCGCACCGCCCAACAACAGCTCGCGCGCAGGCGCGATGCCGTCTTCCACGGCAGCCGTTTTTCCCGTGAGCCACATCGCCACCGCCGCGTTGAGCACAATGGTGTCAACAAGCCCCGCCGGCCCGCGCCCCGCGAGCACCGCCTCCGTCAGCGCCAGATTCGCCGCCAGATCGCCGCCGCGCAGATCATCAAACGATGACGACGTAAGCCCAAAATCCTCCGCGCGCCAAACCTCGTCGAGCGCCCGCATCCGGCCGGCTCCGCGCACCCGGTTGGGCGTCGCCGTCGTCAGTTCATCGATGCCCTGCCCCGGCCCGATCGCTCCGTGCGCCACCAACCCCGCTTCGCATCCGAGCACATCGAGCGCGCCCGCAAGCTTGGGCACCCAGCTCTCGGCAAACACGCCCAGCAACACATGCGCCGGCCGCCCCGGATTGATGAGCGGCCCAAGAATATTAAACACCGTGCGCTGCCCGCGTCCCGCGAGGACCTTGCGCACCGGCCCGATATTTTTAAAGGCAGGGTGATAGTTCGGCGCGAAAAAGAAAACGAAGCCCAGTTCCTTCAACGCGCGCCGCAGCTTCTCCGGCGGCGCCGCCAGATCCACCCCAAGCCCGGCCAGCAAATCCGCGCTGCCGCACTTGGAAGTGATTCCGCGGTTACCGTGCTTCATCACCGGCACGCCCGCGCTCGCCAGAACCAACACGACGAGACTGGAAATATTAAAGCCGCCCGCGTGGTCCCCGCCGGTGCCGACGATATCCACCGCCCGCGTCGACCATTCGCCCACGCCCGGATCAACCGCCCGCGCCCGAAACGCCCGCGCAAACGCCGCCAGCTCTTCTACCGACTCACCTTTAGCCGACAGCGCGGTCAAAAATTCCGCCTTCAAGTCATCACCGATTTCCCCCGACGCCAATGCCGTCGCCGCCACCTCGAC
>JANXLP010000290.1 GCA_025355125.1 Opitutaceae bacterium
TCTTTGTCTTTGTTTTTTTTGTCCTCTTTTTTGTCGTCGGGCTTTTTCAGGAGTGCGGTGAGTTCATCACGGAGTTTGGCCCCGTCCAAGATGCCCTCGCCGCCGTGGACGCCGGCTCCGCTCTCGATCCCAAGACCGCCGACTGGCCCAAACTCCGTGATGAACTCACCGCACTCCTGAAAAAGCCCGACGACAAAAAAGAGGACAAAAAAAACAAAGACAAAGATAAGGACAAAAAAGATCAGCAGGACAAAGACGGCCAATCCGACCCCAACGAAAAAAAGGACAAGGACGACAAGAGCCAGTCCTCCGACAAATCCGATCCGTCCCAGCAGAAAAAAGATCAGCAAAATCCCGACGACAAAAACGACCGTAAGGACTCGCCCGACAACCCCGACTCCAAACCACAGGAGGGCAAGCAGGGCCAAAAGGCGTTCGGCGACATGAAGGATCAGCCCCAACCGCCGCCCCCGACAGAAGGCGACACCCAGCAGGTCGGCGGCAATCCGGATAAAAAGCCCACCGACGCCATCGCCGATCCCTCGCTCGCCATGCCGCTCCAGAAACTCGACCAGCTCCGCAACCAAGATTCTCCCGCGAAACTTTTTAAACTCATGCAGGGCGACCAACAGCCCGCGCCCGCCAAAAAAGGCAAAAACTGGTGACCACCTTCGTCGTGGCATGGGCATCTTGCCCATGTTCCGCCCTCCGCCCGATTTTCCGCATGTCCCTCCGCGCCACTTTTCTTTTCCTCGCCGTCGCTCTCACCGCGCTTTTCGCCACCGCGTCTGCCTATGCGCAGACCATCCGCTGGGAGCCGCTCCAAGGCGCCCTCGCTGTCGGCCAGACGAGTGAACTCATGCTCATCTTCGAAGACTGCGCGCCCAGCGACACCCCGCGCCTCCCCAAAGTTGACGGGCTCACCCTCGAGTTTGCCAGCCAGTCCACCAGCACCTCGATCATCAATTTCACGCGCTCCGATTCCGTCACCCTCACCTACGCCGCGCGCCTTTCCAAAAGACAGCGCGTCACGATTCCGTCCTTCGAGATCGATACCAACAAGGGCAAACTCCGCACGCCCGTCGCCACCTTCGAACCCGGCTCCGCCACCGTCGGCAACACTGGCGTCTCCTTTGAAAACGCCGCCAACTCCCGCCTCGTCGCCGCTCCCGCCAGCGTCTGGGCCGGCGAGGTCTTCGCGCTCAGTTACACCCTCGACGCCGCCCGCAGCTACTTCCCCGATTTCGGCCGCGGCCAGATCGATTGGAACTCCGAGCCCCTCGTCGCCGAAGACTGGTCCCGCCCCGAGCCGCTCGATTTCCGTAGTGGCGCCGAGCCCCGCACCGGCCTCGCCTATCGCACCCGCGCCATCGCTCGCACCCCGGGCAGTCTCCGCCTCAACGCCGTCACCCAGCTCCTCAATCTCTCCGTCGGCGTCACCGGCTTCGGCTTCTTCCAACAGCGCCAGTATCAGCAATACTCCGTCACCAGCAGCGCGCCCGTCCTCGAAGTAAAACCCCTCCCCGTCGCCCCCGCCGGTTTCAACGGCGCCGTCGGCGACCTGAAGCTCGCCTCGAAAATCGTCCCCCTCACCGCCGCCGTCGGCGAACCCATCACCTGGACGCTAGAGCTCACCGGCCCCGCCAACTGGCCCGATATTGTCGGCCTACCCCAGCGCGCCGTTTCTAAAAATTTCCAAGTCGTCTCGCCCCAGGCCAAGCGCACCCCCGCCGAGGGCAAACTCTTCGACTCCACGCTCACCGAGGATGTCGTCCTCGTCCCCTCCAAGTCCGGCGCCTACACCCTCGGCCCGGTCAACTTTACTTACTTCGACCCCAAGGCCGGCGCCTACAAAACCGTCACCACGCCCGCCACCACCGTCACCATCACCGAGCCCAACCTCCCCGCCGTCGCCCCCGGCGCCCTGAATTTCAACGTCACCCCCGAGACCGCCTCCGCCCAATCGAAAATCGAGAATCAAAAATCGAAAATTCTGCCCGCCCCCGCCCCGCTCGCCCTGCCCCGCGATCCCCTCTCCGGCTCCGTGATCGCATCCGTGCCCGCTACCGCGCGCACCGTGCTGCTCTGGCTCATCGCTCCTTTCATCGCACTCACGGCGCTCTGGCTCTGGCTCGCCCTCCGTCGCGCCCGTGAAACCGATCCCCTCCGCCCCCGCCGCGAAGCCAAAGCCCGCCTGCAAAAATTGCTCGCCGAGATTTCCATCCTTCAACCTTCAACTCCCAACTTTCAACCGCAGCAGCAGTCCATGCTGCTGCGCTGGCAGCACGACACCGCCCTCCTCCTCCAAATCCGCACCGCCGCCCCCACCGTCACCGACCTCGAGCGCTCCGCCCATCTTCCGAAAATCGGCAATCCCCAATCGGCAATCGCCAATCTCTCCGCCCTCTGGGCTGAATCCGACCGCTCCCTCTACGGCGAAAACGTCCCGCTCCCCGCCGACTGGGCCACGCGCGCCCAAGCCGCCCTCGCCGCCACACCGCTCCCGCGCTTCTCGCCCGTCCGCCTCTTCATCCCGCGCAACCTATTCCCTTTCGTCGCCGCCCTTCTGCTCTGCGCTTTCTTCTCGCCCCACGCCTCCGCCGCCGAAACGGCCGCCCCCGTCACAAATCCTAAATCTCAAATCTCAAATTCTGCTCCGGCTTCCCCTCCCGTCTCATCCCTGCCGCCTCCCGCCTCCGCCGACGCGGCAGCGTCGGCCTATCGCCGCGGCGATTTCACCGCCGCCGAAAAATCTTACCGCGCCGTTCTCGCGACCGCGCCCACCGATGCCATCGCGCACCACAACCTCTCGCTCGCCCTCGCCCAGCAGGACCGCTGGGACGAAGCCGCCGCCCACGCCGCTGTCGCCCTCGTGCAACATCCCGCGAGCGAACCCATCCGCGCCCAGTTCTCCCTCGCAGCCGAAAAGTCCGGCCACGTTCCCGCGTCCCTCGCCGCCTTCCTCACGCCCGGCCCGCTCCACAGCCTGGCCCGCCTGAAATCCCCCGCAGCCTGGCAGAGCACACTCATCTACGCCGTCCTCGGTCTCGCCCTCTCGCTCGCCTTCATCGTCCTCCACGCCTACCGCCGCACCACCGGCCCGTTGGTTTACGGCCCCTACGCCGCGCTCGTCGTCTGCACCGCCATCGCCGCCTCCGCTCTCACCGGTTGGCTCACCTACGGCCCCGTCAACGACGCCCGCGCCGCCATCGCCTGGCGCGCCGGGACGCTCCGCTCGATTCCCACCGAAGCCGACATCACTCAAAAAACCACGCCCCTCGCCGCCGGCAGCCTCGCCCATGTTGACCAGACCTTCCTCAGCTGGCGCCACCTCACCTTTGAAGCCGGCCAATCCGGCTGGGTCCGCGCCGAAGACCTCGTCGTCATCTGGAAGTAGTCCGAGGTAGGGCGCTTTATCCCTAAAGCGCCGCTCCCATTCGTCGGTCATGCAGGTGGTGCCCCCCCACCCCGCACGCCGAAAATCCCTCTACCAAGAGGAGTGGCGCGCAGCGCCGGGGTGTTTAAAAACTCCGTCCCCACAACGCACCGCGCCATCCCGTCAACACACGTGACCACCGCTGGCCGACCACTACCGCACCGTGCTCCAATCTATTTCCACGACGCGCAATTCCCGCGCGGCCTGATCCAGCCAAAACAAAATTTCGAAACCCTCATCGCGCCACCCGAGCAACTCACGTCCCGCCGCATCCTTGATTCCGGATCGTTCACCCGCCGGTGGATGCGCTACCATCCGATCAAGCAGCCGCAAAAGTCGTTTCCGGTCGTTCGGTCCCAATCGCCCGTGAAACGCAAACACCTGCGCGCTTCCGGCGTAGTTCCACATCACCGTCAAAGCCCAGCCGAAGAAAGCTCGCGATCCGTTCGCTCAAAATCGGCCCGCGAAAATTTTCGTCCCGCATCCATTTCCCGCATCAACACGCTCACTCGTTCGCGCCGCTCTGCCTGCTGCGGCTCGATTTGCTTCTGCAAAAACTCCGCCAATTCCCGCTTTTCTGCCGGGGATAAACCCACGGCCTCTCGTTTCAATTCAGCGAGCGACATGGCGAAACGCTGTTCACCTCGCCCTCAGAGTCAATCCGCCGCTGGCAGAGCCAGTTAGCTGACGGCTGTGGAAGCCTGCAACCGCCTGGATTTATTCCCTTCATCTTTCTTGTGTGAAATCCCGCTCCGGCAACCCTCACCCTATGTCCACGCCATCGCCCCTCGATCCCCTCCGCGCCGCCTGCCGCCAATGGACCTGGGACCAACTGCGCGCCGCGCTCGTTGACTTCGACCACTACGGCGACGCCGAACTCGCCGTCCTCCGCGCCGAGACCGAACGACGCACCGCCGACGAGACCACCTCCGGCCCGCCTTCCCGCGAAATCCGCTGCCTGCGCTGCCACATCTCCCTCATCTACGCCGGCACCAAAAAATTCCACGAAGGCGCCCGCTGGGGCATCATGGGCGACCTCGGCGAACTCTTCGTGAACAAGGAAAACTTCGACGTCTATCACTGCCCCCACTGCGGCAAGGTCGAATTCTTCGTGGACGGCATCGGCGAGAACCTGCGCCCGCAGTGATCCCCCGCTGACCCACTCCGGCGCCCCGGTCCGTCGCCCACCGCGAGCCTGCCGCCCCTCCCAATTTGAAAAACCTCGCCATCGCCACGGCCCGCCTCGACCTCCTCCCGCTGACTCCGGACTTCCTCCGGAGCACCGCCGAGGGCAACCGAGCCGCCGCCGCCGCGTTGCTCAGTGCCACCATCCACGCCGACTGGTTTGAGTGCCACGAATTCGCCGCCATGCGTCACTGGCAGTTCCAAACCGGCGAGACATCCCCACCCTGGCTCCCGCGCGCAATCGTGCTCCGCGCGACCGGCGCGATGGTCGGCTACATCGGCTTCCACACTCCGCCACGCCCCGCCTACCTCCACCCCCTCAGCCCCGGGGGCGTCGAATTCGGCTACACCATTTTCCCCGAGCACCGCCGCCACGGCTACGCCCGAGAAGCCAGCCGCGCCCTCATCGACTGGGCGCTCACCACGCACGGCATCACGCACTTCGTTGTCTCCGTGAGCCCCGCCAACACCGCCTCCCTCGGCCTGATCGCACAAATGGGTTTCCGCCGCATCGGCTCCCATATCGACGAGGAGGACGGCCCCGAGGACGTTTTTGAACTCGTCGTGGAATCCGAAAAATAGCCCCGACCAAAAAGATGATCCTCGAACAAACCTGCTTCCTGAAATCGAAGAGCCAGTTTTTTCCTGACGCCTTGGACTTTATGTGGATCGTTCCCGCGCAGAATTTCTTGGTCACCACCGCCACGCTCTCGATCAACCCACGAAAAACGATTTCCAATCCCGTCCATTTCATCGAGGCGACCGCCGGCCTCATCTAAGTGCGGCTCCCCACCTCCGACGTCTGGCTCACTCACTCCTGTCGCAAGACCACAGACGGCCTCTGCTGGACGATCAAAGAACAAGACTATTTCTGGGCCTACACTCCCGCCGATCAGATCCCCGATTGGGCCCATCCCGTCTTCGCCAAAGGCTCGTCTCTCATCGAGCAATCCCAGGGCAAAAAACTCTCTCCCTGAGTTCACTCCGCAACCGTTCGGCGCCATCTTCTGACTCACTCCAATGACACCCCGCACCCGGCGGTTCATCGCCCTGCCCTTCACTCTGACCGGGGTCTTTGTCCTCAGCGTCGTCGTCGTTTCCTTTACTCCATCACCCTTCGGAAATTGGTCGGAGCCCTTCGTGGGTCCCGTCTGCGCCGCGATCCTCATCGTCGCATCCTTTGGCCTCGCTCCCGCCCGTCCGCGCACGGTGGGCGCGATCACTCTGTGCAGCGGCGCACTCGTCGCGTGGTGGCTGCTCCACAAAACCTACTTTCCCGAGTTACATCCGCCTGCCTACCAGCCAACGCTCATCCCTTTTTACGTAACCCTCGGCGCCGGATTCCCCACCTACGCCGTTTGCCGGGCGTTTTGGCGACACCTTCCAAAAACCGTCGCATGACACCTCCACCCGTCTCGCCTACCACCGACACCGCACCGTCACGCTGGCACCTCGCCGTCAACGTCCCGCTCGGCTATCTCTGGTCCATCGTCCTTCCCGTGCTCGTATGTCTGCACTTCGGCCTCGGCTCTATACTCACCTTCGCGGCCACCATCGGCTGGTGGCTGCTCAATCTAAGCATCGTCGATCGCTACCTGCCCGTGCTCACCAATCCGCCGATCGAGGCCGCCTATCGCGCATGGAAAAAAGTCCGTCGCCCCTCTGGCTAATCACTACCCGCGAGCCCGCCGCGCCGCTCATTCGAGCTTCATCACGCGCAGATTCCGAAACGCGACTTCCTTGTTAAACAGCTCCTTGTTCTTCGTCGCATGCACCTGCAGCGCGAAGAACCCGCGCGGGATCGCCACCTCCGCCTCGTCGGAAAAATCCGCCAGCAGGTGCCCGTTCAGCCACGTCTTGATGTGTTTTCCACGCACCTCGATGCGGCACACATTCCAAGCCGGCGCCGGCTTGAACTGATCTCCATGCGCCTTCTTCCATTCGGCCAGCGGAGCGCCGCTGCTCTCGTCCGGCGCCAGCCAGTTGTCTTTCCCGCGGCGGCCATAGCCGCCTTCCTCCTGCACACCGCCCGTGAGCGCACGCGCCGTCGGATCGAATTCATACTGGAGCCCGTAAACGCGCTTCACCGTCGCATCCGCCGGCCGGCTGCGGAAATTCACACCCGAATTAATCTCCGCGTCACAGCGGAATTCGCATTCGAAAACGAAGCTCGTGAACGTGTCGTCCTCCGTCGCGAGAAACGTGTTCTGCGTTTCGCCCTCGGTCACCGCGCCGATGATCGCGCCGTCGCGCACCGTGAACTCCGCCGCGCCCTGCACGAGCTTCCAGCCCTTCAGCGTTTTCCCGTCGAAGAGTGACACCCACGTCTCCGCCTCCGCACCGGACACCGTTGTCACCAGGCCGACTGCACTCAGCACGAGCGCACACAGGCCGACGCAGAACAAAGAAAAAATCGCCGTAGTTTTCATGGGGTAAAAAAGGGAAACGAGAACCCGCGAAGTCCACGTCAGCGCCCGTCTCTCGCCAAGCCAAATACCGGTCCACTACCCGCGCTCCCCGCTGCACGACCACGTGCCGTCATCCGCCGACACATTGTCTTGTCGCCGCCCCATCACGCCGCGACGCTCGCGGATGGAAACTAAACCCGCGACGTGGCCGCAACGCTTCGAACTCACGACCTGCCCGGCCGCCAAGATCGAGAAAAAGATCCCGCCCACCGCCCTCGGCGTCGCCGTCATCTACGCCGAGACCGCCTCCGCCGAAACCATCTTCCTCGTGATCGAGTCCCGCGCCCGCCCCTTGCTCGCCGAATGCCTCCGCCGCCTGCAAACCGCGAAGCTCCCGCCCCTCGCCACCCTCACCGTTTCCTTCCAAGCCACGGTTCTCCCCGAGTCCACGCCCGAAGCCGTCCACGCCGCCTGCCGCGAGCAGGTCATCCTCGCCGGCGCCCTCCGCCGTGAACTCCGTCCCTCGATGCGCTGAGCTCCGAGGTGGGGCCGCGACCTCCGGGCGCGCCTTACATCGCGAGCACCACCCGGCGATTCCGCCTTCCTTCCTCTTCTCCAAAATCCGCGTTCATCCGCGCGATTCGCGGAAAAAATCACCGCCCGCTCACAGCCCCAGAATCCGCCGGCACAACGCCTCGCCCCGGTTAAAATCCCGGCACGTCTGCGGACGTTCTTCGTAAATCGTGCAAAGCATCGTCGCCGGATCGAGCGCCACACACGCCCCATCCCCTCGCTGGTCCATGCACCGCACCCCTTCGTGCTCGGCTACCAGTTCTTCCGGCACCACATCTCCCACCCGCAACTCCACCACTAGGTGACAGCAGCGCCCACAACCGGCGCAAAGCGGAACCTCGGCATATGTCGTCGTCGCGGGAATAGCCCGCGACCAAGCCAGCCCCGCGCGCCCTTGGCGATCTTTCGTTAGCGAACCGCCCTTCGCACTCTGGCTCTCCGCTCTCGGCTCTCCGCTCTCGGCTCTCAGCTCACGGCTCTCGGCTCTCAGCTCTCAGCCTCCGCTCCCAGCTCT
>JANXLP010000466.1 GCA_025355125.1 Opitutaceae bacterium
CTTCCCCTTCCTCTCTGATTCCCCGGCCTTGGATTCTTTCATCCCCTCACTCTACAAGTTTTTGAACCTCCCGTCGTCATGTCCAAGTTGAACGCTTACTGCGCGGCGTCACCTTCCAGCCCATCCAGGACGCCGGCCGCACCGAGGATTTCGACCCCGCCCGCGACCGCCTCACCCTCGCCGAGGTCCGCCAAAACATCCTCGCCCAATCCCCCGTCTTCAAACCCGCCGACATTATCCCCGTCCCCTGCCACCCCGACTGCCTCGCGATGGGCTACGCGCTCAAGCTCGACGGCAAAGTCATCCCCCTCACCAGCCTCATCCCCCCGGAAACGCTCCTCAAAGCCGAGGGCAGCAATCTCGTCTTCGAACGCGACCCCGCCCTCCGCGCCGAGGTCTTCAAACTCTTCTCGACCGCCCACTCGCCCGAGTCCGCCACCATCGCGCTCCGCCAACTTCTCTGCTGCCTCCCGCTCATCAAAGCCCCGCCCGCGATCACCTACGAAAACATCTTCCGCGTCCTCGTGATCCAGTTTCTCGACGCCCACAACTTCGACGTCCGCAGCGTGAAAAAATCCTGCATCCACATCGTCCACCCCGACGGCCGCATCATCCCCTTCGACACGTTTAACCTCTTCTACCGCGACGGCAAAGAAGCCCGCCTCCGCGAACTCCAGGCGATGCATGATCCGAAAGCCAAAATCCAATTCGCATGAACGAGCCAGCCCACAAAATTCTGCCCCCGACAAAGTCCGCTTCAAACCCCAACACCAAACGGCTTGTCGGGTTAGGATTCTCGGTCGGAGCCGCCGCGTGGTGCGGCGCTTTGATTCCTGGAAAATACATTTTCACCTTCCTGCTTTTCGACTGCTTTGCATTGCCGGTAATCGCCATCGTCTTGGCCTGCATTCCGCCCTTCAGCAAATTCGGCCTCGGCCTGCTTCTCGCCTCCGGCCTCGGCTGGCTCGTCCTCGGAGCGATCTGCGGCGGCCTCTTCCGTTGAGCCACCGCCGCCACAGCGAGTGTCACGTAATACGTTACACTTTTCCGCGCGCCGCTCACCCACAATTTGTCACCTATTAAGTGACAAACCGGGCGATCCTCCATCGCAGCATTCAAAAAATCTTTTGTCACTTAATAGGTGACAAACTTCCAACCGAGCCCCGCCCGCGTTTTTTGCATTCCCCGCGCCGCCGACGCGCCCCAACCTTCCGCCCTCATGCGCCGCCTCGACCAACTCCTCGCCAACCTTGGTTACTGCTCCCGCAGCGAAGCCCGCAATTGGATCGACTCCGGCACCGTCCTCGTCCGCGGCGAGCCCGCCGACGGCCCGTCGCAAAAAGCCCACGCCACCGATGTCCTCGTCGAGGGCGAACCGCTCGATCACCCCGACGGCCTCATTCTGCTCCTGCACAAACCCCTCGGCCTCGTCTGCTCCCACGAACTCCGCGAAGGCCCCAACGTTTACAGCCTCCTCCCCCCGCGCTGGCAGCGCCGCAATCCCGTCATCACGAGCATTGGACGCCTCGATAAGGACACCTCCGGCCTCATCCTACTCACCGACCAAAGCGCGCTCGTCCACCGCCTCACCTCGCCGAAACACAAGGTCCCGAAAATCTACCGCGCCGCCCTCAGCGCCGACCTCCCGCCCGCCCGCGCCGCCGAAATCACCGCGCTCTTCGCCGCCGGCACGCTCGTCCTCCCCGACGAAACCACGCCCTGCGCCCCCGCCGGCCTCACTCTAATCTCCCCGCGCGAAGCCGAGCTCACGCTCACCGAGGGCCGCTATCACCAGGTCCGCCGCATGTTCGCCTGCGTCGGCTACGAGGTCGTCGCCCTCCACCGCACGCACTTCGGCACGCTCGACCTCGGCGACCTCAAGCCCGGCACCTGGCGCGAGCTTCCGCTGGATTTCTTCAACGCGCCGTAGCTCCGAGGTGGGCCGTGCGCTCCGCGCGCGGCCAAGTCCCACCAGCGACGTCGCCGGCAGCCGCCCGCCCGTATCCCCCCTGGCCACGCGCGGAGCGCACGGCCCACCTGCGAGGCCCCGCCAAACCCCCACCCTCCTTCGCAAATAAATTTGCTCCTACCCTCGCCTTCACCCGCCCGGACCTCCTTCCTTTCCCCCACATGGAAAACCTCCCTCTCACCGGCGCGCAAAAATCGAAGCTCCGCGCCCTCGGCCAAAAACTCGACGCCACCCTCAAGGTCGGCAAAGAGGGCCTCACGCCGGCGTTCTTCACCGAGCTGAGCCGCGGCCTCCGCGCCCGCGATCTCATCAAACTCCGCTTCGGCGGCGACGCCGACCGCGACAGCCGCGCCACACTCACGACGCAGATCGAGACCGAGGGCCATTGCACCTGCGTCGGTGCCATCGGCCAGACCGCGCTCTTCTACAAGCCCGCCAGCGACCCGAGCAAATCCTCGCTCCCGGCCGAGTGATCGAAGGTAGGGCGGATATCAGTCGGCCCTGATGTAGGGGCGCCGCTCGCCAACGCCCGCTATGACATCGCATAGCGGTCATCGCGGACAGAGCGAACGGGCGTCGGCAAGCGACGCCCCTACCCTGCAGCGCTCCACTCTCGCGCTCCGCGTTCGTCCTCTCAGCTCTCAACTCTCAGCTCTCAACTTCCCCCGACTCACAGCTGATAAGCCACCACCGTATCCTTGTCCTTGAAGAAAAAGATCCGGTCCGTCGCGTCATCCACGCGGTATTCGGGTTCCTTGGTGCCGAGGATGAGCTTCTTCGTCGCATCGCCCGCGCCCATGTCGATGCCGAGCAGGCCCACGCCTTTTTGTTTTCCGTCCTCGACGTTGGTTAGAACGTAGGTGCGCAGAACGGTGCCGGCCGTCGCGTTGGCGCGCTTCGCGGCGTAAACGTTATAATTGTCGAGGCCGCTGTGGATCGTGCTCACGCCGCTGTTGTAGCCGCTGCTGCCGATCCCGCCGCTGGCCATCGCCTGCGCGTTGCCCGCGACACCCTGCGCCGCCGCGAGCGCAAACATCGCCGCCCCCGCGAGCCCGCCGCCCGGCGCGGGATAATACGTGGACCACTTGATCGCCTTCGCCGCCGGGTCGAACGACATGAGATGCTGCTTGCCCTGGATCACGATCGTGCCGTCGCGGCGGTGGATCGCCACCGGCACATCGAGGCGCACCTTGCTCTGCGCGAAGCCCGCCTTGGCCAGACCCGAAATACCGCCGAGCGCGCCGAGGCCAAGCTGCGCGACTTCGCCCCCGCCCATCTTGCGCTTGAACTCGATCGGCACGCGGAATTTTTCCACGGCCGTCGTGCCCGCCACATCGAGCGCGTAGAGATTATAGGCATCGGCAAACATCACCGCGTTCAGCTCGGGCAACACCATCAGATTGGTCAGGCCTTCCTTCACGCCGTCGGTGCCGAAGACGTCCTTGCCCGTCGCCGCATCGAGCGCGACCACACCGAGCGGGAGGCGCAGCACCACTTCCTTGCCGTTGGAGAAATTCCCGCCGAAGCGCATGAACACCTTGTCGCCGACCGGCTCGATCTGGCCCACGATCGCGTTGTCTCGCGCCTTCAGCAGGCCCGCGTATTTCGAGATACGCTCGCTCTTCCAGAGGGTCGCGCCGGTATTTTTATCCACCGCGTAAACACTGCCGCCACCCGCGCCGTAGATGCGGTCGCCCGCGATGCGCAGCGGCGCGTAGGCCTTTTTGATGCCCGCGTCGCCCTTCGGAAATTCCACGCCCCACTTCACCGCGCCCGTGTTGAGATCGACGCGGTGGATGCCGAGATAGGGCACATAGAGATCATCACCCTCGATCACCGGCTCGTGGTAACCGGAAAGATCCATCTGCGGCACGAAACTGAACATCCCGACCTTGTCCGCCGGGTAGAGCGTCACGCCGTTGCTCTTGGCGAACTTCGAGCGCCAGCGTTCCTTGCCGGTCTCCAGATCGTAGCTCACGAAAAACACGCCCGCGCTGTCCGCACTGCCGTCACCAAAAACATTCAGCACGAGCACCACCATGCCCTTCGCCGGCACCGGAATCGTCCCCATGTATTGCGCCATCACTTCGGGCGTCGTCCACACCGTCTTGCCCGTGAGATAATCCACGAGGTGCAGCGTGAACTTCGTGCCCATGAAACCATCCGACGTGTTGCACAACAGCCACGGCGTGCCGCTGATCTCACGCGCGTTGAACGCCGTGGTTTTCTTGAACTCGTTCCGCCGCCACATCTCCGTGCCGGTCTCGGGATTGATGCACACCACCGCCGACGGCGTGCCCACCAGCAGCGTGCCGAGCTCCGTGAGCGCGTGCCACTTGGCGTCTTCCTTGAGCGGGAGGGACCAGAGCTGCTTGCTCTCGGCAAACGCCGGGAGCACACCCAGCCAGAGGACGAGGGCCAGCAGCGCGAAACGGGACAGGGATAATTTTTTCATGGGAAGTTTAGGCTGTAAAATTCGATGCCCCCGCACCCGTCACCCGCAAGCTCCCTACCCTCTGTGCGCCTACGCGTTCGTGCGTATGCACGCGCACGCAAACTCACATCACCCATTCGTCTTGGTGAAAAATCACCCTCCCTCCCCCGCGCAATCTCCTGCAAATCATCGCACATTTTCGCGACTTTTGGCGTGCCCCCTGCGTCCTGTCCGGCACCTTCCCTTTCATGCGTCCCCTCCGCCTGCTTCCCCTCGCTTGCGCCCTCGCCGCCGGCTTGGCCCCGCTCTCCGCCAAAACCCTCATCCACGCCGGCGCACTCATCGACGGCCGCGCCGACACTCCGCAAAAAAACGTCACCCTAG
>JANXLP010000490.1 GCA_025355125.1 Opitutaceae bacterium
CATTCAGGCGCGCGGGAGTTTACCGCGATGGCCGAGCCTGCGGCAGCATTGCCGAGATTGACCTTCACGTCGGCGGTCACGGCATCTTTGAACGCGGCAAGCTGGGGCAGCATCGCGAGCACATCCTCGGTCGCTGCGCCGAAATCCAGAAGACACGCGATCTCGCTGACACCCGCAGCGGCGAGCCGGCGGACCAACAGTGCGCAGGTTTCCGGGGGCCCGAGCAGCGCGCGCGTGCCGGCGAAACGGTCGTAGAGAAAATCGGCAAACGCGGCGCGCTCGTTTTCCGGCAGCGCGGCGAAATCGACGTCGCGCCCGCGACTCGCCCCGAGGCCGCGCAACAGGTGCAGGTTTTCGCGGAGATACGCGGTGTAGGGCGCGCGGGTCTTGGCGCGCACCTCGGCGAGGTCGCTCGCGACGAACGTGTGCAGCATCACCGTCACGCGCCCGCTGGCGGGATCGTAGCCGGCGCGCGCGCGGGCGGCGCGGTAGCGGGCAATTTTCTCCGCCAGCTCATCCGGATCTTGATCGAGGAGATGCGTGAGGAGATGCGCGCCGATTTCACCCGCGCGTTCGAAGCTGCGGGGATTGCCGGCGGCGGTGACCCACAACGGAAGCTCGGGCTGAATCGGCGCAGGCTGCACGCGCACTTCGACCTCGCGACCGTCGCCGCCCAGCACGCGCATTTTTTCGCCGCGCCATAACCGCCGCGCATCGGCGATGCCGCGGAAGAGTTCATCCTGACGCGCGGCGTAACGCTCCGGCGCGAGGGCAAAGTCGGCGGGATTCCAGCCGGCGGCAAACGACATGCCCGCGCGGCCGTTGGAAAGATTGTCCACCATCGACCATTCTTCCACGACGCGCAGCACCTGATGAAGCGGGAGCACGCAACTTCCCGCCATGAGCCGCACGGCGCTCGTCTCGCGTGCAAGCGCAGCGTGGAGCGTCGCGGGATTTGGATAGAGTCCGCCGAAATCGGTAAAGTGCCGCTCAGGCAGCCATACGCTGGAAAAATCGTGACGATCCGCAAAACGCGCTGCCTCGAAAACCATGCGATAACTGTCGCCGCCGGGAATCGCGGCGCCGTTGAAAAACATGATGCCGAATTGCAGCGCGTCGGGCGCCACCGGCGCGCGGGCGGCGGGAGGCTTGGCTGCCGATGCGGACAATCCTGTCGTCGTGACCGCGGCGCGCGGCTCCGGGTCGATCCAGTGACGCGTGCGCTCAAACGGATAGCTCGGAAGCGTGACCAAGCGCGCCGGCACGCAGCCGATCGCGCCCATCGCGGTGACAGCGCCTTCAACTGGTGCCGGTTGTTCGAGAGCAGCGGCCAAGGCCTCGGCATCACGACCTACCACAAGGCGCTGGTGAGCGAATCGTGCGCGACCCGTTTCCGCAGTGAAGCACACATCGGCCACCGCCACGCCCGGCGGCAGCGCGCGCAAATAGGCCGCAGTGCGAGCGACGAGTCTTGCCAGCGCCGCGGGCGTTTTTGCGGAAAGCACGAGCGTGTGCGGTCCGGTCGCTACTGGAATCGCTGCCGCCGCCGCATCCGCCGCCGCTGCTTCGAGAACAACGTGAGCAATCGTGCCCGAAGAGCCGAACGAACTTACCCCCGCGATCCGGCGCGCGTGGACGGCGGGCCAAGGGAGCGCGCGCACAGGCACGATAGCGGGAATCTCGGCGAGGTGCAGTTCCGGATGTTCGCGTTTGAAATGCAGGTGCGGTGGAATCTCCGCGTGTTGCAACGCGAGGAGGGCCTTGATGACGCCGCCCACGCCCGCGGCGGATTCCATGTGGCCGACATTGGTCTTGAGCGAGCCGATCACCAGTGGCGTGGTCCGGCGCGAGTCGCGGCCGAAAACGTTGGCGAGCGCTTCGACTTCGATGGGGTCGCCGAGCGCGGTGCCGGTGCCGTGCGCTTCGATGTAGCCGACTTCGGCGGGCGTCACACCGGCGTTCGCGAGCGCGGCGCGAAGGAGCTCCGTCTGCGCCGGGCCGTGCGGCACGGTGAGACCAGCACGCGCGCCGTCCTGGGCGACGGCGGTGCCGCGAATCAGCCCGAGGATGCGGTTGCCGTCACGGCGCGCATGCGAGAGGCGTTTCAGCAGCAGCACGCCGCAGCCTTCGCCACGCGAATAACCATCCGCGGCGGCATCGAAGGTTTTGCAACGGCCATCGGGCGCGAGCATCCGCGCGCGCGAAACGGCGACGGAATTGTCGGGCGCGAGGATGAGATTTACCCCGGCCGCGAGCGCGTGGGTGCTTTCGCCGGAGCGCAGGCTCTGACAGGCGAGATGGATCGCCACGAGCGAGGATGAGCACGCCGTGTCGATGGTCATAGCCGGGCCACGTAGACCGAAAAAATAACTGAGCCGGCCGGCGGCGATATTCGCGACGTTGCCGGTGGCGGCGTAGGTATCGAGGCGGCGCAGATCGTCGCGGTAGATAAGCTTGAGATAATCGACAACCGTCAGGCCCACGAACACGCCGGTGGGCGTGCCCGCGATTTTTTCCGGTGGCAGGCCGGCGTGCTCGAAGGCTTGCCACGCGGTCTCGAGCAACAGGCGTTGCTGGGGGTCCATCGTCGCGGCTTCGCGCGGCGAGATGCGGAAGAAAGCGGCGTCGAACTTATCAACGTCGTCGAGAAACGCACCGTGCTTCGTGGCCATCTTGACCGGCTTCTCCGGATCGGCGTCGTAGTAGGCGTCGGCGTCCCAGCGCTCGGGCGGCACTTCGCGCACGGCATCAAAACCCTCGCGCAGTTTTTCCCAAAATGTTTCCGGGCCATCGACGCCGCCGGGATAACGACACCCGATGCCGATGATCGCGATGGGGTCGTTGGCCGCACCGGCGGCCGCCTCGAGTTCGGCGATGCGCGCCGACTGCTTTTGCAGGGCAGTCACCGCAGCACGAAGCTGGGCAATGTGGGCGGTAGGCTCGGGGGCACTCATGGGCGCGGGACGGAATCGGGCGTGAGCGTTTCGAGCGTGCGGCCGATGAGTGCGGCGAGTTCGTCGGCTGAGAGCGCATCGAGCGCCGCGTCGCCGCTCGCTGGGGCCGCGGGCAGCAACGTCGCGAGATAAGCGGACAGCGCGGCGATGTGCGGATAGTTGAAAACGACGGTCGCGCGCAACGGCACGCCGAGCGCGGTCTGCACGCGATTCTTGATCTCGATCGCCATTAAGGAATCCATGCCGATCTCGAAAAAGCCGCGTTCCACCGCCGGCAGCCGGCCGTCGGACAGCCGCAGCGTGCGGGCGACCTCCGTCTGCAACCAGGCGCGCAAACGGACAATGCGCGCGGCTTCGTCGAGCGCGGCGAGTTCACGGAAAAAATCGGTGGGCTCGGCGATGGGCGCGTTCGTGGCCGAACGGGCGCCGAGTTCGGAAAATAAAGCCAACCGACCGCGCGCGGCGAAAAGTTCGCGGAAGAGCGTCCAGTCCACCGAAGCGACAACCTGCGTGGGCCGACGCGTGGCGAGCGCGAGTTCGAGCGCGGCGATACCGTCGTTGGCAGTCGTCGTGCGCAGGCCGAGTCGCGCGAGATAAGCCTGATCGGCCGCGCTCACCACCATGCCCCCATCCGCCCAAGGGCCCCAGTTGATCACGGTGGCGGGCAGGCCGAGCGCACGTCGGTGATGACCGAGCGCATCGAGGAAGTAATTCGCGCCGGCGTAAAGCGGCTGACCGCGCGAGCCCCACACGGCGGAAATCGAGGAGAAGAGACCAAACCAATCAAGCCGCAGCCCGCGCGTGAGCTCATGGAGAATCCAGGCGCCTGCGATCTTGGGCGCGAGCACGCCGCGGTGAGCGGCGAAATCGGTCTCACGCGCGGTGCGATTCTCGGGGAGACCCGCGAGATGCAGCACGCCGGCCAGCGCCGGGCCTTGCTGCGCGATGGCGGCGAAGAGCGCAGCCATACGCTGCGGATCGGCGACGTCGGCGATTGCAACGGTCACGCGAACGCCGCCAGCTTCGAGGGCAACGATGGTCGCGATTTTTTCGCGCGTGATAGAGTCCGTGTTCGCGGGCAGTGAGGGCCACGTCGCGCGCGTTGGCAGCGGATGGATGCAGGTGAGCACGAGGTGGCGCGCGCCGCGCTCGGCGAGCCACCGTGCCACGCGCCGGCCGATGCCGCCCAAGCCGCCGGTGATCAGGTAAGTGGCATCGCGGCGCACGACGAGCGGCGCGTGCGCGGTGAACGCATCTGCAACGAGGCGCGGCGCAAACCGCTGGCCGCCGCGCCACGCGATTTGATCTTCGCCGGCGATGTTCGCATCGGTGATCGTATCGGCGAGCGCCGCCGCCTCTCCGTTCGCGGGCACAAAATCGAGATCAAGCAGACCGCCCCAGTTGTCCGCGTGCTCGACCGACAGCACGCGACCGAGGCCGCAGATCGGCGCTTGGGCTACGGCACACGGCAGGGCCGCGCCGCCCACGCCGCCCACCGCGCCGCGCGTCGCGACCCACACGCGCGCGGTCGCACCGGTGCCGACCAGCGCTTGCATGAGATGCAAGAGGCTCGCGAGGCCGACGCTCTCGCTCGCCGCCAGCATGGCGAGTGTGGTGGCGCCGCCACCGGAGAGATCGAGGCTCCAAAGATGCGCGACCCCGACGGGAGCGTGCGGCAGCGCCCCGAGCAGTTTCGTGAAATCTCCCGGAACGCGTGGATTGACGCGGTAACGATCAGGCGCGAGCACGGCGAACGTTTCGCCCATCTCCGCGTAAATCGCCTGCCCGCCGCGCACAGCGAGCTCGGCACCCAGACGTCCGCCCAAACCCGAGCTATCATCGAGGATGAGCCACGTGCCCGAAGCTGGCAGCGCGTGGGCCGGCGTCGATGGCAACGCTCGCCAGTCCAGGCGGTGCAAGATGGGCGGAAGCGCGGCTGCGAGTTGCGGTGTCGCGACGGTTTTCGCGAGCGGCGGTGTGACCCCAGGTTCTCCGGCGAAGTGCGCACGGACTTGGTCGAGGTAAGGCAGCGCGGCGAGCGTATCGGCCGTCGAAGCACCGAAATCCAGCAAGCATGCGATCTCGTTGACCCCGGCGACTACGAGCTTTTCGGCGAGAGCGATGCAGGCGGCGGGGGTGCCGAAAAGCGCGCGACGCGCATAGAAACG
The DNA here is from genome assembly GCA_025355125.1 of Opitutaceae bacterium. Lineage (GTDB taxonomy): Bacteria > Verrucomicrobiota > Verrucomicrobiia > Opitutales > Opitutaceae > Tous-C4FEB. Next base: position 5,123 of record JANXLP010000490.1, read on the forward strand.
TTCGAAGACGAAACCGACGAAGTCATCGAGATCAGCGGGGGCCAGCTGCGTGATGTCGGTCGCGGCGCCGCGACTGAAGGCGAGGCCTTTGAGGAGGTGGAGATTCTCGCGGAGAAACTGGCAGTAGCGGTCGCGGATTTGTGCGCGGACGGTGGTATCGTCCGGACCGACGAACGTGTGCACCATCACGGTGACGTGGCCGGTCGCGGGATCGTGGCCAGCGCGGGCGCGCGCGGCGCGGTAAAGCGCGATGCGTTCGGCGAGCTGCTCGGGTTCCTGATCGAGCAGGTGCGTGAGGAGATTGGCGCCGACCTCGCCCGCGCGCTCAAAGGTTCGTGGGTTGCCCGCCGCAGTGACCCACACGGGCAACTCGCGCTGGAGCGGAGTCGGAAACACGCGCACGCGCGTCACCTCACCGGCGCCGCTGCGGGCCTCGATGCTTTCACCGCGCCAGAGTCGGCGGACCTCGTCGATCGTTTTGAAAACCGCTTCGTGGCGGCTGTCGTAGGCATCCGGCGCCATCGCAAAATCACCAGGATTCCAACCCGAGGCGAAGGAGATACCGGCGCGCCCGCCTGAGAGGTTGTCGATCAACGACCAGTCTTCGGCGATACGCAGCGGATGGTGCAGCGGCGCGACGAGACTGCCGGCCATGATGCGCAGGGAACGCGTTTCGCGAGCGAGCGCCGCGGAGAGCACCGAGGGATTCGGGTAAAGACCGCCGAAGCGCGTGTAGTGTCGTTCGGGCGTCCACACGCTGCTGAAACCACGCGTGTCGGCGAAGCGTGCCGATTCGAGGACGAGACGGTAATTGTCCGGATCGCCCACGGTCTCGGTGCCGTTGAAAAACATGAGGCCGAATTGCAGGCGGCCGGAGGGGATCGGTGCGGGAGCGCGGCTCGACGCGAGCGGTGAACGGGCCGCGTTGGGCAACTCAAGCCAGTGGCGCTCGCGCTGGAAGGGATAGCCGGGCAATGTTGGTTCGGAACGGACGCGCGCACCGGGCGCACGCAGCGCCGCGAAGTCGAGGGGCGCTCCCGCCACGTAGAGCGCCGCCGCAGCGGTGAGCACTTGCACGGCTTCATCGCGGCCGGGCCGCAGCGTGGGCAGCCACGTCGCGGTGGCGGCCGTCGGCCATGATTTCTGCGCGAGCGCGGTGAGCACAGGGCGCGGGCCGAGCTCGAGGGCGCAGCGGAAACCCAGGGCGTGCAGCGCGCGGACGCCGTCGGCGAAACGCACCGTGCCGAGCACGTGCGCGCGCCAGTGCGCCGGGGTGGCGAGATTGGCGTCGGGGCCGAGATTGGAGACGACCGGAATCTGGGGCGCAGCGAATTTGATGCCCGCGAGCACCCGATCAAAGTCCGCCAACATCGGCGCCATCAGCGGCGAGTGAAACGCGTGCGAAACCGCGAGCGGCTGGCTCTTCACTCCCGCCGAGGTGAACGACGCCGCGAGTTCGGCGAGATCGCTCAACGGACCGGCGAGCACGACTTCACCGGGGGCGTTGATGGCGGCGAGCGCGACGTTGGGACGGCTCGCGATGGAGGCGCGCGCAGCGGGTTCATCGGCAAAAACGGCAAGCATACCACCGCCCGCCGGCAACGCCGCCATCAGGCGGCCGCGCGCGGCGACAAGTCGTAGTCCGTCCTCGACAGAAAACACGCCCGCGACGACCGCGGCGACGAATTCGCCGACGCTATGGCCCGTGACCGCCGCCGGGCGAATGCCCCAACTGCGGAAAAGTTCCGATAGGGACCATTCGAAGGCGAACAGCGTGGGCTGCGTAAACTCGGTGCGGCCTAGTTTTTCTGCATCCGGCGTTCCGGCTGCGGCGTGCATCACGGTCAGCAACGGCGCCGGCAGCAAGGGGTCGAGCACAGCCGCACAACGGTCAAGCGCCGTGCGGAAGGCAGGTTCGCGCGCGTAGAGTTCCCGACCCATACCGGGGAACTGCGAACCCTGTCCGGTGAAAAGAAAAGCGACCGGTGGCGCGCCGACCGCTTCGGCGGCGGGGGCGGAACGCAGCGCGGCGGCGAGCGCGGCGGCGGTCGCGCCGACCACGGCACGGCGATGGGCGAAGCCGGTGCGGGTCGCGTTAACTTCTGCACAAACTGCGGGCAGCGAGACGTCCGGATGCGCTTCGAGCCAGGTGGCGAACGCGGTGGTAAGTTCGGCGAGCGCGACGGGCGTTTTCGCCGAGAGCGCGAGCAGTTGTGGACTCGGCAGCGTGGGCGAAGTTGAAACAGGGAGCGATCCCGGCGCTTCCTCGAGGATGATGTGAGCATTGGTCCCAGCGAAACCAAATGAACTCACGCCCGCACGACGTGGCACGGATTCGGCCGAGCGATTCCAAGGCGTAAATTCGGAGACGACGCGCAACGGCAGCGTGGCCCAGGGCACATGCGGATTCGGTGTGCGGAAGTGCAGGCTGGCGGGCAGTTCACCGTGGCGCAGCGCGAGCACGACTTTGATGAGGCTGGCGATGCCGGCGGCGGCCTCGAGGTGGCCGAGGTTGGTTTTCACCGAGCCGAGGAGCAGTGGCGCGGTGACGGGACGGTTTGCGCCGAGCGCGGCGGCAAGGGCGCGCGCCTCGATGGGATCGCCGAGGACAGTGCCGGTGCCGTGAGCCTCGACGTAGCTGATGTCGGTGGGTTGCATGCGGGCGCGCGTGAGGGCGGCGCGAATGACGTTTTCCTGCGCGGGGCCGTTGGGCGCGGTGAGGCCGTTGCTGCGGCCGTCCTGATTGACCGCGCTGCCGCGAATTACGGCGAGGATCGGATCGCCGGCGGCGCGCGCGGCGGCGAGGGGTTTCAGGACGACCAGGCCGCAGCCTTCGGAGCGCACATAGCCATCGGCCTCGGCAGCGAAGGCTTTGCAGCGACCGGCGGCGGCGAGCATCCGCGCTTGGGCGAAATTCACCGCGAGTGTGGGATCGAGGACGACGTTCACGCCCCCCGCCAGTGCGAGCGAGCACTCGCCGGCGCGCAGTGCGGCGCAGGCCTGATGCACGGCGACAAGCGACGACGAGCACGCGGTGTCGAGCGCGAGGGCCGGACCGTGAAACCCAAAGAAGTAGGCGAGGCGGCCGGCGGCGGCGCTGGCGGCGTTGCCAGTGCCTCCGTAGGCGCCGATGCGGGCGAGATCATCGGGCGCGAGCGCGCGGCGCGCGTAGTCGGACGTGCTGAGGCCGACGAACACGCCGGTGTCGCTGCCAGTCAGCGTGGCCGGATTGAGACCGGCGTGCTCGAGGGCGTGCCACGCCACCTCGAGGAGCAGGCGTTGCTGCGGGTCGAGCGCGGCGGCTTCACGGGGCGCGATGCCGAAAAACTCGGCGTCGAAACGGTCGATGCCGTCGAGAAAGCCGCCGTGGCGCGAATTGGTTTTTCCGGGCGTGGCCGCCTCGGGCGCGTAAACCGCATCGATGTCGAAACGGTCGCGCGGGATTTCGCGGATCGCGTCCACGCCGTTGCGTAACAGTTGCCAGAACGACTCGGCATCGTGGGCTCCGCCAGGAAACCGCAGGCCCAAACCGATGATGGCGATGGGATCATCGCCCGCGACGAGCGCAGCAGAATCGGCCGAGGCGTCGCCGCGGCCGGTCACGCCAGCGAGGTGCGCGCTCAGGCGATTGATGTCGGGGAAATCGTAGAGGAGCGTCGGCGGCACCGGACGGCCGAGGTGGTCTTGCAACTCACCGGAAAGGCCGACGACGGTCGCGGAATCCAAACCGTAAGCGGAAAACGCTTTTGATGGATCGATGGCTGCGGGCGCGAGGCGAAGTTCGCGCGCCAGCCGCGCACGGAGCCACGCGACGAGATCAGTGGCATCGACTGCGACCGTGGACGGAGTATCGGCGATAGCAGCCGAGGCACGCGTGGCGAACGCGGGATTTCCCCAACGGCCGACGGCCTCGAGTTCGTTGGCGAGAAATTGGGCGCGTGCGCTGCTGCGTTGGATTTTGCCGGAGGAGGTTTTGGGGACGGTGCCGGTTTTGAGCAGGACAACCGTGTGGGGCTGGACCTCGTGTTCTTCGCTCACGGCACCGGCGATCACAGCGGAGAGCGCGGACACATCCGCATCGCGGAGGGCGGTGCGCTCGAGCTCTTGCACGAGGACAAGCCGCTCTTCGCCACCGACATCGACCGAAAACGCCGCGCCGCCACCGGAACGGAAGGCCGCGTGCGCACGCTCGGCGGTGAGTTCGAGGTCCTGCGGGTGGTGGTTGCGGCCGCGGATGATGACGAGGTCCTTGGCGCGGCCGCAGATGAAGAGTTCGCCGTCGGCGTCGAGGTGGCCGAGGTCACCGGTGCGCAACCACGGCGTGTCATCGCTGGGCAGGTGCGCGGCAAACGTCTCGGCGGTGCGCTCGGGGCGTTGCCAATAGCCGGCGCAGACCGTCGGACCCGCGACCCAGACTTCGCCGATGCGGCCGGGCGCGACGCGCAGGCCGGTGGCGAGGTCCACGATGGCCACGCGCGTGTCCAAAATCATCCGGCCTGAGCTGACCAACTCAAAGACGGTGTCGTCGGGCGCGGCGGCCGGCGCGATTTCAAAAATACCCTGCTCCAGCGCCGTGCGCTTGACGCGGCGCACGACGGGTTCGCGGCACACATCGCAGCCGGAAACCATCAGCGTCGTCTCGGCCATGCCGAAGCACGGGTAGTGCGCGCGGGCTTGGAAACCACACGAGGCGAACGCGGCGGTGAAGTCGCGCAACGTGCCGGCGCGCACGGGCTCGGCTCCGTTGTAGGCGCTCTCCCACGAGGAAAGATCAAGGGTGGCGCGCACCTCGGGCGTGATTTTCTTCACGCACAGGTCGTAGCCGAAATTGGGTCCGCCGCAGTGCGTGGCGCGGAAACGCGTGATGCTCTCCAGCCAGCGCGCGGGACGCTGGATAAAGCTCACGGGCGACATCAGCACGCCGAGGTAGCCGGTATAAACGGGGCCGATCACGCCATCGATGAGCCCCATGTCATGAAAGCTCGGCAGCCAGCTCACGGACACGCTTTGACGATGCAGCCGGAACGATTCCTGAATGTAGTGCGCGTTGTAAACGATGTTGGCGTGCGACACCATCACGCCACGCGGCGCGCCGGTGGAGCCGGACGTGTATTGCAGAAACGCGAGGTCTTCGGGGCGCGAGGCGGGATCGACCCAGGCGTCGAGGGAGGCGACAGGCACGTGGTCGGTGGCGAGCCACGCCAGCGCAGACCAAGCGGCGTCACCGGCGATGAAGACGCCGACAGATGCGAGCGTTTTGGCGTTGGTGAGCGCCAGCACTGCGGTGCTATCAGCTATCAGTGAACGCAGGCGCGGCAGGTTGCCACGGTTGCGAGGTGGATAGGCCGGGACGGCGACGACGCCGGCGTAGAGACAGCCGAAAAACGCCTCCACGAAATCCAAGCCGGCGGGATAAAGCAGCACCGCGCGATCACCGGGCACACAGCGTTCGCGTAGCGCCACCGCGATCGCCCGGGCGCGCGCATCCAGTTGGCCATAAGTGTGACGGGGTTCGACGCCACCTGCATCGGGCAGAAAAATGTGCGCCGGCCGGTCGGGCTCGTGGACCGCGCGCCAACGCAAAATCTCCACCAGCGTAGGGACGCGGGCATGACTCCAAGCGGGCGCGAAATTAGCCTGGTTCGACGGCACGTGATCCCTCAGCACAGAGGACGCGCAGGGCCACGCAATAGGGAAATCCGGCGCCATAAAAACAAAGCTCCGCGCGCGCCGCCTCCGCCGTTGACACGCCGTGTGCGCGTGGCTGCGTAACTGCCCAACCATGGTCACGCCGTCCGCTCCCGCACCCGACCTGATCGCACTGCTCGACGCCTGCGCCGCGCGCGGGATCACGCTCGAAGCGGGCGCCAACGGCGCGTTGAAGCTGCGGGCGCCCGAAGGAGCCCTTACACCAGAACTACGGGCCCAGCTTGCCGCCCAAAAACCCGCCCTCGTCGCGCTCCTCGCCGCGCGGACCGCGGGCGCCGCCGATCTCGCCCCGATTCCGCGTCGGCCGGCGGCACAGACCGCACCGCTTTCCTCGGCACAGGCGCGGCTGTGGTTTTTAACCCGCCTAGATCCGGCCAGCAACGCCGCCTACAACATCGTCGCGGCGGTGCGCATCCGCGGGCCGTTGCAGGCCGGGGCGCTGCAACGCGCGGTCAACGCGCTGGCGGCCCGGCACGAGACCTTGCGCACGAGTTTTGCCGCCGAGGCGGGTCAGCCCGCGCTGCGGATCGCGCCGCTGGTGACCGTGCCGTGGGACCACGCCGATCTCGGCGCGCTCACGCCCGAGGCGCGCGAGACCGCGGTGCAGGCGCGGCTGCGCGCAGAGGGAGCGCGGGGCTTTGACCTCACGGTCGCGCCGCTCCTGCGCACGACGCTGCTCACGCTCGACGCGGGCGAAGCGGTTTTTATTTTCACGATTCACCATCTCATTTCGGACGGCTGGTCGTCGGGCGTGATCGTGCGCGATCTGGCGGCGCTGTATGCGGCGGAAACGACGGGGCAACTCGCGGCGTTGCCAGAGCTTCCCGTGCAGTTTGCGGACTATGTTGTCTGGCAGGCGGAGCGACTGGCCGCGCCGGCGGCGGCGCAGAGTTTGGAATTTTGGAAGCAGGCGCTGGTGGACACGCCGGTGTTGAACCTCGCCACCGACCACCCGCGGCCACCGGCGATGAGCTACGCGGGCACGACCGAGTTTTTCACCTATCCGCCGGAGCTGGCGCGCGCGCTGGGCGAACTCGCGCGCACCTCGGGCGCGACGCTTTTTCAAGTCCTGCTCGCGGGCTGGAACACGCTGCTCATGCGCTACACGGGGCAGACGGATTTTGCCGTGGGCACTTCGATCGCGAATCGCGCGCATCCGAGTTTGGAGCCGCTGATCGGCTTCCTCACCAACACCCTCGCGCTGCGCACGCCGCTGGGCGGCGATCCGACGTTTGCCGAGGTGGTGCGGCGCACGCACGAAGTCGCGAGCGCGGCCTATGCTCACGCCGAGACTCCGCTCGAGCGCATCATCGAGGCGCTGCGGCCCGACCGCACGATGAGCCAGAATCCGCTTTTCCAAGTGTGCTTCTCGCTCCTGCAGGCGCATCGCGACGAGCTGCGACTCGGCGACGGCCTGACGCTGGAGCAACTCAACGTCGCCGGTGCGACGGCACGTTTCGATCTGACGGTCACTGTTGAAGATACCCGCGCAGGTCTGCTCGTCGCGGTGGAATACAGCCGCGATCTTTTCGAACCCGCCACGATTGCCCGCATGGTGCGCCATTACCGCGCTCTGCTCATGAGCGCCGTCGCCGCGCCCGCCACCCGCATCGCCGCACTGCCGATGCTCGACTCCGAGGAGCGGCGCACGCTTTTGCGCGATTGGAACGCGACCACCACACCCTACCCGCGCGACGCCTGCATTCATCAACTTTTTGAGACGTGTGCGGCGGCGAAGCCCGACGCGCCGGCCGTCACGGCGGGCGACCGCACGCTCACCTACGCGGAATTAAACGCCGCCGCCAATCGCCTCGCGCGCCGCTTGCGCGCACAGGGCGTGGGTGCCGACACTGGCGTCGCGGTCTGCGCTGAGCGCACCTTGGAAATGGTCGTCGCGCTCGTCGCGGTATTGAAAGCGGGCGGCTATTATCTGCCCTTCGATCCCGCCGATCCGGCCGAGCGGCTGAACTACCTTTTTGAGCAAACGCAGGCGCGCGTGCTGCTCGCGCCGGCCGAGGCACGGCCACGCTTGGCGGCGTTGCGACTGCCGTTATTGGCGGTGCAGCTCGATGCGCCAGAAATGCTCGCCGAGTCACCGGAGAATCTCCCCAACGTCGCGAGCCCCGACAACCTCGCTTACACGACCTACACGTCCGGCTCAACTGGCCGGCCGAAGGGTATCTGCATTCCGCACCGCGGCGTCGTGCGGCTCGTGCGCGACACAAACTATCTCCACTACGGTCCGGACCTGCGGATTCTAGAATTGGCGCCGGTATCGTTCGACGCCTCGACGTTCGAGCTTTGGGGCGCGCTCTGTCATGGCGCGCTGCTCGTGGTGCTGAGGCCAGGAGCGCCGTCGATCCGCGAACTCGGCGAAGAAATTCAACGCCATCGCATCACCTCACTCTACCTCACGTCCGCGCTGTTCAACCTTATGGTGGACGAGCATACGGCGGCCTTCTGCGGCGTTCGCCATCTCCTCGTGGGCGGCGACATCATCTCGGTCCCGCACGCGAAAAAAATCCTCGCGGCGCATCCCGGGCTTACGCTCATCAACGGCTACGGCCCCACCGAGACGACGACGTTTGCGAGCTGTGGCTTGATGGCGAAACCCGAGGACGTCGGCTACACCGTCACCATTGGCCCGCCCATTTCCAATACGACGCTCTACATTCTCGACGGCGAGATGGAGCCCACGCCCATCGGCGTGCCGGGCGATCTCTACATCGGCGGCGACGGCAACGCGCGCGGCTACCTCGCCCTGCCTGCGCTCACGGCGGAGTGCTTCGTGCCGAATCCGCATCCCGCGACGCCGGGCGAGCGTATTTATAAAACCGGCGACCTCGCGCGCTGGATGCCCGACGGCACCGTGGAATTTCTCGGCCGCCGCGATTTTCAGGTGAAGGTGCGGGGCTTCCGCATCGAGTTGGGAGAAATCGAGAGCTGCCTCGCCGCGCATCCAGCGGTGAAGGAGACGTTGATCCTCGTCCACGAGACACGCCCCGGCGACAAGCGCCTCATCGCCTACGTGCAACCGCGTCCCGGCCCCGTGCCGAGCGATGAAACGCTGCGCGAACACGTGCGCGCCCGCCTACCCGACTTCATGGTGCCGGCCGTGATCGTGATCGTGCCGGAGTTTCCGCTCACGCCGCACAACAAAGTTGATCGCGCCGCCCTCCGCGCCCTCGGCGCCGGCGCCAGCACAGTGCGTGCGCATGTGCCCCCGCGTAATCCCATCGAAGAAACCGTCGCCGGACTCTGGCGCGATGTGCTCAAACGTGAGCGCGTGGGCGCCGAGGACGATTTCTTCGATCTCGGCGGACACTCCCTGCTCGCGACGCAGGTCATGTGGCGCATCTCCGAGGTGTTTCGCGTCGAACCGCCGCTGCGCCTGCTATTCGAGGCACCGACGGTCGCGAGTTTTTCCACGGCCATCGCGGCGCTGGTGGACAAAGCCGCCGGAAAACCCGGACGCGCCGAGGCGATCGCGCGGGTTCACCTGCGCGTCAGCCAGATGTCACCGGAGGAAGTCCAGCGCCTGCTGGCCGCGAAACGCGCGTAGCGGTAATAAAGGGGAGGCCAATTGAGCCTCCGTCACGGCGACACTCGCCGCGACGACCCAGCCCGCCCTCAGGTCCAGTAAATCGCGGTCTGCGGGTCCTTGAACCCCATGAGGAAGGAGATCGTCGAACGAAACTCGCCCGGGTTGGACTGCGCTTGGACGGCGTGGATGAGTTTGCCGTTGAAGAAATAAATATCGCCGGCGTGAACGGGCAGATCGATGCGGTCGAAGCCATCGAGCCACTCGGCTTGATAGGGGTAGCCGGTCTCTTCGAGGCCGAGCGCGCGGCGGGTCGCGACGTCAGGTTCGATGTTCCAATAGACAAGCTGACCGCCGCCGGCGCCGTTTTGGAGGCACATATTGACGGCCGCGAGGGGATTGCGGGCAACCTCCTGAATCTCAAAACCCGCCTGCAGTTTGGCGGTGAGTTGTGCGGCGTCGTCGTGCGCCGCGAGGGCGAATTTTCCGCCGCCGCTCCATGAGCGAATAACAAACTCCGCGGCGTCGCGGCCTTCGTGCCGGGCCGTGCGCAACGCGACGCCCGTGCGGGCGAGCTCGGCGCGCACTTCGGTCATGAGCTCGTCGAAAACATTGCGCCCGCCATCGAAAACTTCATGCACCGCGACGCTCGTGGCGGCGGCCTCGTCGAGATAGAGTGAGAGCTCCTTCGCGTAGTGGTAAGTGCCCAGATAGTAGGCAGGCACGGCGTCGCCGCGCTGGCGGCGCTGCGGGTGTTTCCAGAAATTATCGCACACGCGCTGGCAGAGCGCCGGGTCCATCACGCCGCGGAAAATACAGCCCGCGACCTCACCGCGCATCACCCGGACAATTTCCTTGGCATCGAGCCGCGTGAACTCACCGATCTTGAAATATTCCGGCGGGTAAATGCGGCCAGTGATGGCGGGGACGGCGGGAGAAACGGACATACGCCCAGTTTTTGGCGAGCGCTCCGGCGCGTGTCTAGCGTTCTCTGCTCAATATGTGTGTCAAAATCATGCCGCCATCCACCCTCCGCATAATCGCGCAAGCGCCCCGCAGCCAGCGGGCAATCCGCACTTGATTAAGCGCGGGGGGCGGGACTTGCTCAGCGCCCGTCCCCGACCGCCCGGCCAAGCCCATGCAACTTATTCATCTCATCAAGAGGGAGAGCACCAACTCGCTGCAAACGTTGGTCGTTTTGACGGTCGTCTCGGGCATCGCCCAGGGCCTGCTTCTGGCCATCATCAACAACGCCGCCGCCACGGCCGCGTTCGCCGATCTCAACTTCCGCTATCTCCTGCTTTTCGTCATCGCGATCGCGATCTTCATCATCTCGAAGCGCGTGGCCCTCGAACGCTCATTCGTGATGACCGAGGAAGTGATCGCCAAACTGCGCATCCGCATCACCGACAAACTCCGCCGCTCCAATCTCGCGGTCGTCGAGCGTATCGGTAAGTCCAACGTCGAGACGCGCCTCTCGCAGGACACCCTCACGCTCTCGCAGGCCGCCGGAGAAATCGTCAATGCAGCGCAGTCCGCCGTGATGATCGTCGTCTGCGTCGGCTACCTCGCGCTCCTCTCGAAAATCGCCTTCTACCTCACCGCCGCCATGATCGTCGGCGGCGTCGCGATTTACCTCCGCAATCAGCGCGGGATCAACCGCGAGCTCCAGCTCGCGACCGTGAAGGAGACGGAGTTTTTCGTCTCCCTCGGCCACTTGATGGACGGCTTCAAGGAGCTGAAGATGAACCGCGCCAAGTCGGACGATCTCTTCGAAAATCACTTTAAGAAAATCTGCACCGACGCCGAGCGCGTCAAAGTCCGCACGGGCCTGGAATACGTGCGCAACTTTATCTTTTCTCAAACCTTCTTCTACGTGCTGATCGCGGTGCTCGTTTTCCTGCTGCCCGCGCTCAACGAGGGCTACTCCGATGTGATCGTAAAGACGACCGCCGTGGTGCTCTTCATCATTGGCCCGCTCACCTCCCTCGTGAGTTCGATCCCGATCTACGCCCGCGCCAACGTCGCCCTCGGCAACCTCACCCAGCTCGAGGCCTTCCTCGATTCACCCAGCGCCGCCGCCGAGCGCCTCGTGGCCCCGGCCAAGATCGATTTCCACGGCTTCAAGACGATCACTATCGAGGATGCCACGTTCACCTACTTCGAGGAAGCCGGCGGGCAGGCCGCGTTTTCGACCGGGCCTTTCCGGCTGAACTTCACGGCCGGCGAGACGGTTTTCATCGTCGGCGGCAACGGCTCGGGCAAATCCACGCTGATGAAGCTCCTCACCGGCCTTTATGCGCCGCAGGCGGGCGCCCTGCTCGTGGACGGCGTGCGCCTCCAACCCGCCCACTACGCGGCCTACCGCGACCTATTTTCGATCGTGTTTACCGATTTTCACCTCTTCGACCGCCTCTACGGCCAGAGCGACATCGACGAAAAGCAGCTCGCGCAACTCCTCACGCGCATGGATCTCGACGAGAAAACCGCCTACGCCAACGGCCGTTTCACCAACCTCAATCTCTCCACCGGCCAGAAAAAACGCCTCGCCCTCATCGTCGCCTGCCTCGAGGACCGCCCTGTGCTGGCGCTCGACGAGTTCGCCGCCGACCAAGACCCGGAGTTCCGCCGCTTCTTTTACGAAACGCTTTTGCCCGAACTCAAAGCCGCCGGCAAAACCATCATCGCCATCACCCACGACGACCGGTATTTCCACTGCGCCGACCGCGTGATCAAAATGGAATACGGCCAAGTCCAGCCCGCCGCTTGAGCCCACCGCACCCACGACCATGAGCGACTCCGATACCTCCGTCCCGACTCCGCCCTTTCCCCCGCCGCCCACACCGCAGCCGTCCTGGCGCCTGCGTTACGAGCGTTGGGTCGCCCGCCTGAGGGTGAAGGCGCGCGAGAACATGGTGCCGCTCTGCCTCAGCGGCCTCATCTTCAGCTTCCTCGTCGTCTATCTCGCCAACAGCATCTTCATCCTCATCGGACCCGGCGAATCGGGCGTGCTCTTCCGCCGGCTGACCGACGGCACCGATACCGAGACGATTTACGGCGAAGGCCTCAACATCATCGCCCCGTGGAACAAGATGTTCATCTATAATATGCGCGTGCAGGAGCGCACCCAGCTGGTCGAGGCGCTCAGCCAAAACGGCCTGACGATCCGCGTGACCGTCTCCATGCGTTATTTTCCGGAGAAGAAAGACCTCGCCCGCCTGCACCAGAAAGTCGGCCCCGACTACGCCGACCGCATCGTCCAACCCGAAGTGGTGACCGGCGTGCGCGAAGTCATCGGCAAATACCTCCCGCAACAGCTCTACACGGAAAACACGCGCCTCATTTCCGACGCCATCATCGAGGCGGCAACGCGCTCGGTGAGTGAGAAATTCGTCCGCCTGGACGACGTGAACATCCTCAACATCCGCCTCCCCATGCTCGTCACCAATGCGATCGAGAGCAAACTCACGCAGGAACAGATGGCCGAGGAATATAAATTCCGCCAGGACCGCGCCGAAAAGGAAGCGACCCGCATGTTGACCGAGGCCCAGGGCATCGCGAAGTCCAACAACGCGATCTCCGCCAGCCTCACGCCCGACATGCTCCGCTTCAAAGGCATCGAGGCCACGCTCGAACTCGCCAAATCGACCAACGCGAAAGTCGTCGTCGTGGGCTCCGGCCGCGATGGCCTGCCGCTCATCCTCAACACCGCCGACGGCGCCCCGGCCGCCGCCCCCCGGCCCTGATCAAGGGGCGAGGGTCGAACCGAGATCCACGCCGTCGGTGTCTTTGTTGGCGCGGGAAAACTCCGCCCAGACTCCGTCGTAAAGGTGCTGGGCATCGCCCACGCTATAAAGATAGAACCGCCGGTCGCGGCGATCTGGCGGCAGGCGCATGGAAGGCGTGCCGGCCAAAGAGGGCACCGGAGCGTTCTTCAGCGTATTGGCGTAGAAGCTACGCTCGCTCACCCGCGCAGCGATTTTCGGGTCCAACATGAAATTAACGAACTGCAACGCCAGCCGCTGATGCCCGGAGGAACGGGGGATCGCCAGCGTGTCCACGGTGATGAGCGTGCCATCCTCCGGCAGGTGATAGCCGATTTCGGGGCGGAGACGGGGAATATCCACCGCCGGGATGAAAAGTTCTTCAACCCATTCGTTAAATCGCCACCACCAGCGCCGCAAACGGTGGATTTGACCCGGGCGCTCCGTCGGAAACTTATTCTGTGCGCGCGTTATTTCCGGCGACCAGGTGTGCAGGAGCGCCCCTTCGCCGTTTTGCAGCAACGGAGCGCCCTCGCTCAGGACGAGTCGCGGTCGTCCTGCAGCATTGAGCGCGTTCAGCACCCGGCCAGCGGCTTTGATTTCCTCGTTGTCACGCGTGTTGGGACTCTTTCCGAGCGAGATCAAAGCCAGCCCGATCAGCTCGCGCGGCTCATCCAGCATCATCAACCGGCGGCCGTGCTTGGCCGCCATGTCGGGATTGAAGAACTCGCTCCATTTGTGAGGCGGCTCGGCACCGGCACCGCCACCGGGGAATTCCGTCTTGGAGTAGCCGATACCCGCGCAATTCCATAGATAGGGCAGGGCGTAGGCGTCGTCGCGCAGTTCGACCGGTGCGCTCAGCTCGCCGCCGATCTTGGGCGCGACCGAGATGATGTTCGCCGCCTTGATTTTCAACAACGGCTCGCTGCTGGGCAGTTCCTCGTGCGGGGGCGCGATCAGGAATTCGTCGGCGATGTTGGTCCGCCTCGGCACATCGATTTGGCTCAGCCTCACCAACAACCCGTGCTGGCGCATCGTTCCGATCATATAGCTCGACGGCATGATCACATCGAACTCGTTCCAACTCACCTTCACCCGCGCCAGCATCTCGGCGTTGCTGGTATAGTTCTCCACCTTCACCCGCACGCCGGCCTCGCGCTCAAAATCGTCGATCACATCCGCGTAGATGTAGTCGTTCCAAATATAGAGGCGGAGCACCGGTTTCGAAGACCAGCGCCAATACGCGATCAAGGCCACGCCGGCGGCGAGCAGAACCAGAAGTTGCAGACTATGGCGGGTGGCGGGTTTCATCGGAAGCGGCGGCCGCCTCGGCAAAGCGCCACTGTATGCCGAAACTCGCAAAGCCGTGTCAAGGATCGCCCCGACCGCACCGCAGTTTGCGCTGGCCAGCGGCTTGCCCGCACACATACCGACACCACCGGCACAATCGCTGCCGCCTCCGTCGCCATGAGCACCACCGAATCCGCCCCTGAACTTTTCAAAGTCGTCGTAAACCACGAGGAGCAATATTCCATCTGGCCCGTTTACCGCGATAATCCCGCCGGCTGGCGCGACGCCGGCAAATCCGGCCCCAAGGAAGAGTGCCTCGCCCACATCAAGGAAGTGTGGACCGACATGCGCCCCCTGAGCTTGCGCTTGAAAATGGCGGCAGACGCCGCGCGCTAAATCGCCCACGCGCCCGATGCTCGCCCCCCTCGCCGCCAGCAAGTGGCTGAGTTGCCCGCGGCCCGACGCCTTCGCCCCGCTGCGTCTCTGGTGCTTCCCCTTCGCCGGTGGCGGTGCCGCCGCGTGGCATCCCTGGTCTGCCAAACTCGCCGGTGCCGCCGAAGTGGTCGCGTTCCGCCTTCCGGGTCGCGAAAGCCGCCTCGGCGAACCGCCGCTCCGCGACTGCACGCAACTGATCACCGCCCTCGCTGATCAGATCGCCCCTCACACCAGCGAGCCCTACGCCTTCTGCGGGCATAGTCTCGGCGCCCTCCTCGCGTTCGAAGTCGCCCGCCTCTTGCGCGCGCGCAACCTGCCCGGCCCGGCCGGATTGATCGCCAGCGGCGCCCGCGCGCCCGACACACCGCGCCGCGAGCCCAACCTGCACGCGCTGCCGGATGACGAGTTCATCGCGCAAGTGGACCGGCGCTACGGCGGCATCCCCCCCGCGATTCTCGCCCAGCGGGAATTTCTCGAATTATTTCTGCCCGCTCTGCGCGCCGATCTCACTGTCTTCGAAACCTACAATCACGCCGCCGACACTCCGCTCGCCCTGCCCCTGCTCGCGCTCGGCGGCGAGAGCGACCCGCGCGTTTCACGTGGCGATCTCCTCGCGTGGGAGTCTCACGTGTCGGGTCCCTTCTCGGCGGAATTTTTCCCCGGCGGGCATTTTTTTCTCCAACCGGAAGTGGACAGGGTCATCCCCCGGGTGCGGAATTTCCTATCGAATATCCGGGTTACTCCGACCTCATACTAATCGGTTTTTTTGATTGCGTGTGCGCTCCCACGAGGAATCCTCCCGGAGAGAAATTTCCCCCGTAACCACTTAAATAGGAGTTCCATTCCATGGCCGCGACCGCATCCACCAGCCCTAATCAAGTCCTCGCCGAAGCCGTCATTAATAAATATCTCCCGTGGTCGATGGGCGCAGGCCTCATCCCCTTGCCCATCATCGACGCCGCAGCCGTGGTCGGCATCCAACTCAAGATGCTGTCGGAAATTTCCAAGATCTACGGGGTCGAATTCTCCGAAAACATCGGCAAGAGCATCATCGGTTCCCTCGTCGGCGGCGTGGGTGCCACCACCGTCGCGGCCGGAACTTTCGGCAGCATCGTCAAAGCCATCCCCGGTTTCGGCGTGATCCTCGGCGCCGCCACCCTTCCTGTGGTCGCCGGAGCCAGCACGTTCGCCCTCGGCAAGGTCTTCACCCAGCACTTCGCGTCGGGCGGCACTTTCCTCTCCTTTGATTCCGTCGAAGCCAAGAAGGTCTTCGCCGAAAGATTTGCCGAGGGTAAGAGCTGCGTCTCCGATCTCGCCCGCAAAGTTGACGCCAAGGTCGCCAAGGCCGTCGATTTCTGAGTTTTTCCCGTCCGTCTTAAATTAAACCGTCAATCCATCCGTCATGATCATCAAACTGCTTCCCTACCTCATCCTCGTCGCGGTCGTCGCCTACATCGGTAAAGACCGCAAGTTCGGCTTCTGGGGCAATTTCTTCTGCTCGCTCGTTTTCACGCCGCTCGTCGGCCTCGTGATCGTGTTCGCCTCCGACAAACGCGAGGTCGCCACGCCCGCCGTCATCACGGCCTCCTAAAAGGCCGTCTCTCTTACAAACTCCCGGGATCAACTCGGGAGTTTTTTTATGCCCTCATCCAAGCGCAAAGCCCCGCTTTTCCGGCCATGAAAATCACCGTCTGCAATGGCAAGGGCGGCGCCGGTAAAACCACGCTCTCCGTGCTCCTCGCGTCCGCGTTTCGCCAGGCGGGTCATCGCGTCGCCCTGCTGGATCGCGACCCGCAGGGGACCGCCACCCGCTGGATCGGTGAAACCCACGACGTCGAACTCGCCGTCGCCGGTGGCGACCATCGTATTTTGATCATCGATACTCCGCCCCAGCTGGATTCGCCCCTGCTCCACCAATCGCTCGCCGAGTCCGATTGCGCGCTCCTCGTGAGCTCACCCTCGCCCGCAGATCTCTGGACCTCCCAGGACTCCGTCGCTGTGATCCGCCGACACCTGCCCGCCGGCCGGCCCGCCCGCATTCTTTTTAACCAAGTCCAGCCCCGCACCGTGCTCGGCAAAGACCTCGCCACCCTCGCCCAGCGCATCGGCCTGCCCGCCCTCTCCGCCCACATCGGTAGGCGCCAGGCATTCCAACACGCCGCTCTCCTCGGCTGGAGCGCTCTCGACGCCGCCAGTCGCGAGGAACTTCTGCAGGCCGCACTTGAACTGTCGGCCCTCCAACCCTAACACCTCCCCGTGCCCCGCGCAAAAAAGAGCGACCAATTGCTGAGCAAACTCAGCCGTTCCATGGAACGGCCCGCCGCATCGCCCGCAGACGGCGCGCCTCCTTCCCGGCCAAAACCCGCGCCCGCGCCCACACCCGCCGCGCCCACTCCCGAACCGGCCGCCCCCGCATCCTCCTCCTCGGCCGCAGAGTTGCCACCCTCGCCCTCCGTCACTCCCGTCGCATCCGCGCCCTCCACGCGCGCCGCCGCCGCCGAAGAAATCGTCCGCCGCCATCTCCCC
The DNA here is from genome assembly GCA_025355125.1 of Opitutaceae bacterium. Classification (GTDB taxonomy): domain Bacteria; phylum Verrucomicrobiota; class Verrucomicrobiia; order Opitutales; family Opitutaceae; genus Tous-C4FEB. The sequence goes on from JANXLP010000490.1 coordinate 22,388, forward strand.
TATGCGCTGGGCGCGGGCCTCGTGCCCCTGCCGCTTCTCGATGTCGCCGCGATCAGCGGCGTGCAGCTCAAGTTGATCGCCGAACTTTCCACGCTCTACGGCGTCGAGTTCACGCCGCATCGCGCGCGCAACCTCGTCACGGCCCTCCTCGGTGGGGTCGGCGCCTGGACGCTCGCGGTCGGAGCCTTCGGCAGCGCGATCAAGATTCTACCCGGCGTCGGCACGTTCTTCGGCGCGGGCACCCTGCCCCTCATGGCCGGCGCCGTCACCTACGCCACCGGGCGCATGTTTATCGCTCATTTTGAATCGGGCGGCACGCTCCTCGACTTCGACGCCGTTGCCCTTCGCTCCGCCTTCGCCGCCAAACTCGCAGAAGGAAAAGCCGCCCTCCGCTCGCTTTGACGAGCTCTGCTCTCGTGACTGCGTCGCCTTCATCCGCGCCCGCCGCGCCGCTCCCGCCTTCGGCGCGCATCCTCGCCGCCCGGACGATCATCCGCCACCACGCCGCCCTCTGCGCTGCGGCCAGCTTCATTCCCATGCCGATCGTCGGCAGCGTCGCCATCACCGGCGTGCAACTCGACATGCTGCGCGACCTCTCGCGCGTCTATGGCGTTCCTTTCTCCCAAGACACCGGGCGCGCCCTCTTGGCTTCGGCCGCCGGTGGCGTGCTCAACTACTACCTCGCGCAGAATCCTCTCACCCGCGCCGTCCGCGATTTTCTAAACGCCACCGTGCCTTGGCTCGCCTGGCCGCTGCGTATGCTAACAGGCCCCGCCCTCATGGCCGGCTACACCGTCGTGCTCGGCCAAGCCTTCGTCCGCCACTACGAGCAAGGCGGCACCCATCTCAATTTCAACTGGAGCGACTTCCGCCGCGAGCTCGCCCGTAAAGTCGGCCTCCCCTCGCCTGCGCCCGCAGCCGGCGGCGCCATCAACGTGGTCGCCACCGTCGTGCCGCCTTCCGCACCGGTCGCCGCCGCGTCAAGCTAGCTCCAGCCAGCGCACCCGCGCGATGCCCTTCGCCACGGCCACGGCGCCGGCATAGCCCGGCCCCATTGCCACATCGTGGAGCTCCCAGCGCTCCGCCGCCTGCGCATCCGCATCGTCCCCGAGCACCGCCGCCCGCACGCCCGGTGTGAGCCGCACGCGGAAACTCGCCAGCGGTTTGATCAACCCTGTCCCCAGCGCCTTCAGATACGCCTCCTTCCGCGTCCACCCGTGGAAAAACGCCTGCGTCCGCGCCTCCGCCGGCACCGCCGACCACGCCGCAATTTCTTCCGGCGCGAAGTGGTCGCGCACAATCTCCGCGCCATCGATCTCCCGCCACCGCTCCACATCCACTCCGAGCGGCCGCCCCCGCGCAAAGCCCAGCAGCACCCACTCCCCCGAGTGCGACGTGTTAAACTCGATCCGCTCCGCCGCCGGCACATCCGCCAGCACGGGCTTCCCGCGCCCTTCAGTCGCAAACGCGATTCCTCCGCCATGCTGTCCCAAATACCCGCCCAGCAACTGCCGCATCGCACCCTTGCTGACCAACTCACGATGGGCGTCCTCCGCGAAGTGAAACCGCCCCAGCCGCGCGCGCTCGCCCTCGGTCAACAGCGCCCGCCAGTTCTCCAACTCAAACGCCGTCCGCGTTACCGCCACCCGCCACACGTGCAGTTCGTCCACACCCAACACCCCGGACGATGTCGCCCGTTCCCAGCCGCCGAATTCCGCCGTTACGTCGCACTCCATCGCGACATCTTGCACCGCCCACGTCACCCGTGGCAATGCGTCGCGCGCCCTTGCTGCGCTCTGCTGGCGCGCCCGCGAAAACCGCTTGCTCGCGCGCGACCCCAGCCGTCTCTTGGCGCGATGGCGTCCTCCTCCGCTTCCCCGTCGCCCACCGCGTGGTGGACTCGTCCCGGGCTCGGCTACGTCCGCGGCGAATTGCACGTCGGCGGCCACGCCGTCGGCCCGCTCGCCCGCGCGCACGGCACTCCCCTCTACCTCTACGACGCCGCGCGCGTGACCGACAATCTCAGCCGCCTCCGCTCCGCCCTCACCGCTCGCGACCTGCCGTTTCGCGTCTGCTACGCGATGAAGTCCAACCGTCATCCGCCGCTCCTGCGCACCCTGCGACGCCTCGGCCAATGCGGCATCGACACCTGTTCGCCCGCCGAGGTCGCCCGCGCCCGCGCCTGCGGTTTCGCCGCCGAGAATATTTCCTTCACCGGCACCTCCCTCAGCGACGCCGATCTCAACACGCTCCTCCGCCACGAGGGGCTCGTGATGAACCTCGACTCGCTGCACGACATCGCGCGCGTCGGCGCCCTCGCCCCCGGCCGCCGCATCGGCCTGCGCATCAATCCCGGCCTCGGCATCGGCTACCGTCGCAATCACCTCCTGCGCTACGCCGGCGGCGGCGGCACCAAGTTCGGCCTCCACCGCGAACAGTTTCCCGCCGCCCTCCGCCTCGCCCGCCGCCACGGACTCATCGTCGAGGGCCTCCATTTCCACACCGGCTGCGGCTACCTCACGCCGCAACTCCCCGTCCTCGACGAGATTTTCACCGCCTGCCGCGATTTCGTCCGCCGCGTCCCCGGCCTCCGCTACGTCAACATCGGCGGCGGCCTTGGCATTCCCCTCGTCGCCAGCGACCGCCCGCTCGATCTCGCGAAGTGGAGCGTCGTCGTCGCGCGTCATTTCGGCGGACACGGCCACGAGGTCTGGTGTGAGCCCGGCGACTACTTGGTGAAAGACGCCGGCGTCCTCGTCCTCGAGGTCAACACCGTCGAGCGCAAGGGCCGCACGCTCTACGCCGGCGTCAACGGCGGTTTCCAGCTCCACATCGAGCCCGCCTTTTACCAATTGCCCCTCGTGCCCGCGCCCGTGCGCGCCGCTTCCCCTCGCGCGCGCCTTCAGCCCACCACCATCGCCGGCCACATCAACGAAGCCCTCGACCTCCTCCACGCGGACGCGCCCCTTCCACCCCTCGCCAACGGCGACCTCCTCGCCTTCCTCAACGCCGGTGGCTACGGCGCCTCCATGGCCAGCAACCATTGTATGCGCGGCGACTTCACCGAAATCCTCCTGCCCGCCCCGTGAAACCTCGCCCACACCCACGCCCTCGCCCTCGCCCCGCGCCCGCGCTCCTCGCCCGCACCCTCGCCGCCCTTCGCGCCGAGCTAGGCGACGATCCCGCCGTGGCCGCCATCGCACCCGCAGACGCCGCCACGCTCGCCGCCTCCGCCGGTGGCGATGCCCTTCGCCTCAAACGCTGGCTCAAGCGCCGCGCCTCCGGCGAACCCGTCGCCCACATCGTCGGCCACTTCACGTTTCGCGGCCTCAGCTTCGCCATCGATAAACGCGCCTACGTCACCGATCCCGAGCTCACCCATCTCGTGGATGCCGTGCTCGCCCGCGCGAAAGCCCTCCGCGCCGCCGGCCGCCGCGCCCCCCTCCTCGCCGACTTCGGCGTCGGCTGCGGCAGCCTCGCCCTCGCGATCCGTCACCACCTGCCTGCGGCTCGCATCGTCGGCCTCGACCTCGACCCCGACGCCCTCGCCGTCGCCGCCCGCAACGCCACCGCGCACCGCCTCGCCTTGCGCCTCATCGAGAGCGACCTGTTCGACAGTTGGCCCACCACGCTCCGCGCGCCCGATCTCATCTACGGCGATCCGCCCTGGGGCGATGCGACCACGCTCTACGAGACCACCGAACGCCCCGCCGGCCACTACCACGCCATGCCCCCGGTCTCGGCCTTTCCCCTCGGCGGCCGCACCGGCGTCCATGCGCAGATTCTCCGCGCCGTCGCCCGCCTCGGCTGGCACTCCGAGATCTGGCTCAACGGCGGCGTGCTTCCGCCCGCAGAACTCACCGCTCTCGCCCGCAACGCCGGCGCCGCCGACTTCGCGATCGTCACACCGGCCCCCGGCTTGAGTCTACTCCGCTGCCGGATGCACCTCAGGTGACTTTCTCACTGCTATTTGGGTGAAAGGAAGGGTGTCCAAAATTCCCCGTTGTAAACCAAGCGAGGAGGGCATGACGGCGGTCGCCGGCGAGCCGTAGCGAAGCAGATTTGGCGGGCGTGCGCCCCCGTGCGGCAGCGCTCCGCAAACGCGCGAAAACGCCCGCAAGGCTCCGCTGTCGATTACCCTTGCGGAGCAGGTAGCAAAATTTTCGGGTCTCATGGTCTCCTCCGACTCATTGCACTCGATCCTTTTTACGACACTCCACGCCCAAGCCAGCGGGCGTGGTTTTCTCCAGCAAGTCAGCCCGCTGCCGCCGGAGGGCCCGAGCCGAGGTCACTTTTTCGAGACGCTCAAAAGCCCCCGCCGGCTTGCTCCAGGCCAACGTCCTGCTTGCCCGCTTGCTGACCGACGATCCCTTCGCTCACTCGGCGTGCTTGCGCGACTTCGACCTCTATGCGGCCGGCGGCCACTGGCACGGGGCCGCTGCCCATGCCCTCCCGCTCGACGGGACCAAACGCGCGACCGGCCACTGCTTCGCGCTAAATTTGCGCACCCAAGCGCTCCTCCACCTCACTCGGGCGCAGGGGGAAAAGAACATGACATGCACGCCCTCAAACGCCTCGACCTAGCCACCCTGCGCCACCATGCCCCGACCGGCCGCAAAGTGCTCTACGCCTACGACTGCGCCTCGATCGACTACGCCCAGTGGCACCACTGGAAACAAACCGGCGGCATCTATTTCGTTTCTCTCACCAAGCAGAAGATGGACCTGAGCGTCACCTGCCCGCGGGCCCTCGACCGGTCCGAGCCCAATCACGCGGGGATCACCGCCGACGAACTCGTCACGACCGTGGCCGGGATCGCCCTGCGGCGCATCCGCTACACGCAGCCGGCCACCGGCGAGGAGTATGAGTTCCTCACCAGCGAGTTCACGCTGCCGCCCGGAGTGATCGTCTTTCTCTACCTGCGGCGCCGGGATCTCGAAAAAGTCTTCGACGAACTCAAAAACAAGCTGGCGGCCAAACGCGCCTGGGCCAGCCGCCCCGCCGCGCAGATCATGCAGGCGCAGTTCCCCGGCCTCGCTTATAATCTGATCCAACTATTCGAGCGCCACCTCGCCGTAGCGCATCAGGTCCGCAACTACGCCGAGAACCAGCGCCGCGCGCGTCGGCTCGCGGCGCAACAGCACTTGGCCCGGGCCCGCAGCGCGGTCCTGCCCGCCCTCGTCCAGTCCCACCGGCGCCTCACGCAGACCAGTTTAAAACTCTGCCGCTGGCTCCACTGCCACTTCTTCAGCCCGCTTCCCCTGCCCATGCTATTGCCCGTTCTCTCCCGGTCCTACGCCCATCTTTGAGTGGAAATTTTGGACACCCTTTGGCGAAATAGAAGTTGCCGACCACCGACACATAATTGGAGTTTAACCCGTTGTCCACTCACCTGCACTCGCGCAAATTGAACGCGCACAACAAAACCGCGTGGGACCTCCTGTATGCCTCCACCCCGAAGTCGGTTTGGGGCCACAAGCCCGTCGGTTTTCTGATCCCTCACCTGCCCGCGCCCGAACTTCTCCCGCCCGGCGACATCCTCGACGCCGCCACCGGTGAGGGTCGCAATCTCGCGCCCCTCCTCGCGCTCGGCCGCCCCGTCACCGCCACCGACGCCTCCGCCTCCGCCCTCGCCAAGATCCCCGCCGATCTCGCCGCGCGCGTCACCCGCCTCCAGTGCGACCTCGCCGTCATCCCGGTGCCCGACCGCACGTTTGCCTTCGTTCTCCTCAGCGATGTCGTCGAGACACTCCCCGAGCCCGCCGCCGTGCTCGGCGAACTCCGCCGTCTCCTCGTCCCCGGCGGCCTCCTCCTCGTCAACATCCCCGGTGACGACGATGGCATCTCCGGCATCGACATGCAGCCCGCCCCGGATCGCGCCTGGCTCTACCGGGGCCGCTACTACTACAAATTTCATTCCCGCGCCGAGGCCGAGGCCCTGCTGGCCAACGCGGGTCTTGAACTGGTCACGGTCCAGGTGATTGACTGGGAAGAAGACGCGCACCCCGAATTCCGCTCCGAACCCCACACCCACCGCAGCCTTGTCCTCCTCGCCCGACGCCCTCCGGCCTGATCGCCGCACCCCGTGACGCGGTTTGTCCAGCAACTGTTTCACATCGCCCCGGACGAAGGCTCCCGCATCGCCCGCTTCGCTCTGCTTGGCCTGCTCATTCAGGCCGGCCTCGCCCTCGGCACCAGCGCCGCCGACTCCCTCTTCCTCGTCAACGTCGGCGCCGAGAAACTCTCGCATATCTACATCCTGACGCCGGCGATGATGTTGCTCTACATCCCCGCCTACTCCGCCGCGCTCTCCCGCTGGGGCCTGGACCGCGTCTTCGACTGCACCCTCGCCCTGCTCGTCGCCGGCGGCCTCACCCTCTGGCTCCTGTGCCATCACTACGCCGCCGCCGAGCCGGTCGCCCTGTGCTACGCCGTCAAACTCTACTCCGCCCTCTGGTATGTCGGGCTCTACTCGCTGTTCTGGAATTTCATCGACGGCTACTTCGGCCTCACCGATGCCAAGCGCCTCTTCGCCCTCTTCGCCGCCGGCTCCGCCACCGGCGCCATCATCGGCGGCTCCCTCGTCGCCCCCATCTCCGCCCAATTCGGCGTCGCCACCCTCTTCCTCGGCTGGGCGATCTGCGCCGCCCTCGCCTGGCCCGTAGTGCTCATCACCCGACGCCGCACGCGCAAACTCGAATCCGACGAACCCGAGACCGCCGGTGGCTCATCCGCGCTGGCCGAGACCGCCGCCGCCGCCAAGCGCATCGCCGGTTCCCGCTACGCCCTCGTTCTCACCGCCGTTCTCTTTCTCACCCTGATCAACGCCACCGTCTGCGAATACCAATACATGGGCATCTTCGCCGCCGGCGTCGATGAAGCCACCCTCGCCGCCCTCCTCGGCAAGCTCACCGCGATGGTCAACGTCGTGAACCTCGCCGTCAGCCTCTTCTTCTTCAACAAACTCGTCGCCCGCATCGGCGTGCGCAACGTCGCCCTCATCCAGCCCGTCGTTTACGCCGTCGTCTTCGCGTGGCTGCTCCTCAACGGCAGTTACCCCGCCGCCGTCGCCGGTTTTTTTGCCTACCAGGGCATCATGACCGCCATCGATTTCAACAACGTGAACCTCCTCTTCACCGGCCTACCCGCCGCCGGCCGCAAGCAGATCCGCACCGTCATCGAGGGTCTCTGCGAACCGCTCGCCACCGCCTCCGCCGGCTTGTTCCTCCTCTTCGCCGCCAGCCGCCTCAGCCCCGAACAGCTTTCCATCTCCGGCATCGTGGTCGCCCTTGCGTGCCTGGCCCTCGTCTTCGTTCTCCGCTACGATTACCTCAACGCCATCGCCGCCAATCTCCGCCGCGCGTGGCTCGATTTCTCCCGCCCCACCACTCCGCTTCTGAGTCGCGCCACCCCCGCCGATCTCGCGCTCGCCGAAGCCCGCACCCTCTCGCCCGATCCCGATCTCGCCGCGTTCGCCCTGCGGATTCTCTGGCTCAACGACCCCGCGCGCCTCACCCGCGCGCTACCGCCCTTCCTCCACTCCGCCCCACCCGCGACCCGCCGCGCCGCCTTCCCCCTCATCGACGAAATCCTCGCCCAGCCCGCGTCGGAATCGGCCCAGGAAATCCGCCGCTGGCTCGACACCCGCCCGCCCGCCTCCGATCCCGAACTCTCCGGCCAACTCGGCCGCAACGGCCTCCTCCCCGCTCACGCCGCCACGATCCTCACCCAATCCGGCCAACCCACCGCCCGCGCCGCCGGCGCCATCGTCCTCTGGCGCAGTTGGCGCGTCGGCGACAGCCACTCCGCCCTCCGCCAGATCGAGGCGCTCCTCGCCAGCGGCGACGAGGCCTCGTTGCTCGCCGGCCTCCGCGCCCTCGGCCAGCTGCGCGAGCCGCGCTACGCCTACCAGCTCCGCGACCACCTGCGCTCGCCCAACCCCGTCGTTCGCGGCGAGGCCCTCGCCGCCCTCGCCACGCTCGCGGATTCCACCTCGCGCGTTCTCCTCCCCGAGCTCCTCTCCACGTTCCCCGGCGGCACCGCCACCGAGCGCCACCTCGCGCTCGACGCCTTTGCCCGCATCGGCGACTCCGGCTCCCTCGCCGCACTCCTTGCCGGCGCCGGCACCTTCACCCCCAGCGAGCGCCGCCAGACCGAGCGCATCATCGCCGGCCTCGGCGCCCGCGCCGTCCCCACGCTCATCGCCGTCGCCCAAAGCTCCGCCTACACCGTCACCGCGCGCTCCGTCGCCCTGCGCGCCCTCGGTAAACTCGCCCTCCCCCAGCTCCAGCTCCTCGCCGGTCCGCTCGTCGAGCTCACCACCCTCAAAGCTTACCTCGTCCTCAACGATTCCGTCCTCCTTGACCCCGGCGCCGCCGAACCCGGCCAGGCCGTCCTCCGGCGCATCTACCGCGACTACCCGCGCCTCGTCCTCTCCATCGTCCTAGAAACCCTCGCCGTCGCCGGTCGCCTGCCCAGTTTCGAATCCGTGCTCGCCGGTCTCGAAAGCAGCGAGGCCAAAGACCGCGGCTACGCCATCGAGACCGTCGAACAAGCCTGCGGCCGCGAGATCTTCGCCCTCCTCCTGCCGTTGATCGACGGCCGCCCCATCGAGGCACAGGTCGCCTTCGGTCGCGCCCGCGGGCTCATCCCCGAGGTCACCGCCGACCAAGTCCTCGAACAGGCACTCCGCTCCGATTTCCCCCTCGAAGCCGCCGCCGCCGCTCAGGCGCGCCACGCCCTCGATCCCGAAGGTGCCGCCGAGCCGCTTCTCGCCAAACTCCGCACCATGCCCCGACCGTTGCTGCGCGAGACGGTGCTCACGTTGTTTGCCCGCCGCGCCGGTCGCGGCTCGCGCGCCACCGCCCTCACGCCCATCGAGGCCGTGCATGCGCTGCTCGGCATCGCCCCGTTTTCCGGCGCGCTCTTCACGCACCTCGAGTTCATGGCGCCCCATCTCCGGCTCATCACCCCCGCCGCCGGCACCGTCCTCTGCCCACGCGGCGAGCCGCTCCCCGGCGCCTGGCTCGTGCGCGCGGGGACGATCCACATCGACGGCGGTCACTCGTTTCAGCCCGGCACCATCGCCGGCATCGGCGCGATTCACGGTGAACCCGTCGCCGCCGTCACGTTCACCGCCGGCCCCGGTCTCGAAGCGCTGTTTCTTCCCGCCGCCATCATCCACCGCTGCATCGAGACCTTCCCCGAGCTCGGCCTCAGCCTGCTCGCCAACGCCCCCGCTGCATGAGCTCGCGCCTTCCCCGCCTCACGCTCCGCGGCTGGTTCCTCACCAGCCTCCTTTCCGTGCTCGCCGCGCTGATCGTCATTCAGGCCACGCACATCTACGTCTCGCTCAGCGATCTCATCACGCAGGGCTTCGACCGGAAGCTCCTCGCCATCTCCACCACCACCGCCGCTTTCATCGATCCCGCCGATCATGCCCGTCTCGTCGAACCCCTCCAACTGACCGGCATCGCCCGCAACACCGCCGATGGCACCCTCCTCGCCTATGATCGCCGCAGCAGCGAATTCCTAAAAATCCGCCCCGCCGACGGTTTTGCCTCCGTCTCCACCCTGAAGCTTCCCCCCGGCTTCCACCAACTCGCCACCGGCACGGCTCCCGATACGCTCATCATCCTCGACGCCGCCACCGGCGAACTCCGCCTCTTCTCCCTGCGCACCGGCGAACACACCCCCCTCCACCGCCTGGAGCCGCCCGTGGTCGCCATCGCCTCCGATTCGGCCCGCGGCGTCCTCTACATCGGAGGCCGCCACCTCGACCGGCTCGATCTCCGCACCGGCATCGTCACCCGCCTCGCGCAACTCCACGAACCCACCCGCGACCTCACCTTCGACCCCGAGCGCCAGACGCTCTGGGGCCTCGGCGAAAGCGGCTCTACCCTCCTCGATCTCAATTCCGCCGACGGTCTCCTCCGCCGCCGCATTCCCCTCGCGCAGGAAAAGCCCGAGGGCGCCGCCGAGACGTGGAAACCCGCGCCCGTCCGCCTCGTCGCTATCGTCTTCGACGAAGCCGCCAAAAAACTCCTCGGCACCGAACGCTCGCTCCTGCACATCGATCCCGCCACCGGCCTCGTTTCACCCAAAAAACTCCTCTCCGGCTTCGGTCGTGAGCTCGGCCCCGGCTACCTCCGCTACGCCGCGCCGATGCGCCGCATCACGAACCGCGCCAACCTCACCTTCCTCTACACCCAGCTCGTCACCGAGCGCGACCACATCATCTACGGGCTCGACGGCACCGTCGGCGAAAAACACTCCGCCATCCTCAGCACCGATACGCTCCCCGCCTCCGAGACCGCCGGCATCCAACAACTCCTCGCCGACGGCACCCCGCACCTCACGACCGTCCGCGCTTGGGACCAGTGGGGCCTCCTCAAGAGCGCCTTCGCCCCCATCTTCGACGCCACCGGCCACCCCGTCGCCATGGTCGGGGCCGACGTCGATATCACCACCATCCGCTACGCCACTCATCGCGCCCTCGTCATCACCTTCGCCTTCGGTGCGCTGCTCCTCCTCGTCGCCGGCCTCCTCTCCCTCGCCATCGCGCGACAACTCGCCCGCCCCCTCGCACGCATCAAAGCCGCCGCCCTCCGCGCCGCCGCCGGCGACTACGCCCAACACGTCGCCGTCGCCCACCCCCGCGAGCTGCGCGAGCTCGCCGCCGGCTTCTCCAACGCCACCGCCGGTCTCGGCCGCCGCTTCGTGGAACTCGACGCTGCCGTCGCCGATGGCCGCGCCGTCCGTGATCGCGGCGCCCTCCTCACGCGTCTCGCCGATGTCCCCCCGCTCGCCGCCGCGCCTGCCCCCGGCGCCGTCTGGACTTGGGGCGCGCTCGATGCCGACGCCCCCGCGCCCGGCGGTGCCATCATCGCCGGCGACGCCGCGCTCGCCTGGTGCGGCGCCGCCGGGGCCGAACCTCTCATCGCCGCCGCCCACCGCGCCGAACTCGCCGTCCTCGCCCACGCCCTGCTCACCCGCCACGGCGCCGATCCCGTCGTGCTCGCCCCGCTGCTGACCGCCCTCGCACCCAATGAAGTCGCAGCCTGGGTGCTCCTCACGTCTGCCGGCGTCCACGTGCTCGCCCGCCGCCCCGGCCTTGTCCACCGTCTAAGCCCCGGCTCCGCGCCCGCACCGCTGACGCCCGCCGCCTTCACCACTCCCATCGTCCCGGCTCCCGGTGAAGCCATCATCGTCACCTCGACTCCCGCCGGTCCGACATCCCCCGCAGCCGCTGCCCCCGCCACCCTCGCCGCCTGGCGTCGCGCCGCCGCCGGTGCCCACACCGTCGGCTACGCCGTGATTTTCCAACCCTCCGCATGAGCTCTGCCCCCACGGCTCTCTTCGCCCCGTCGCTCCTCGAAAAACTTTTCGCGCTGCGGGCCGTGTCTCCTTTCGACCGGTTGGCTCCCGCCGAACTCGCCCTCATCGCCGAGATCGCCGAACCCCGCGCCTACGCCCCCGGCGAAACCATCCACGCCGACGGTGATCGTCTCCTGCGCCTCGTCGCCGTCGTCGGCGGTCGCGTGCTCACGAGCGACGGCACCTCCGCCGGCACCTTGCTCGGCGCCGCCTCCCTCGTGCGCAACGCCCTCGCCCCGCACCTCGTCGCCGATCCCATCGCCGGCGCCCGCGTGCTCCGCCTCGAACGCGGCCCCTTCTTCACCCTCCTGCGCGAGTGCCCCGCCTTCACCCTCGGTCTGCTCGAACTCGGCGCAACCCCCGCTCCCGCTCCGGCTCCGCTCCCATGACGATCCGCCGGCAAATCCTTTTCTTCATTCTGCCGCTCTTCCTGGGATTTGGCGTCCTCTCCGGCGTGTTCTCCTGCTGGTTCAAACTCACTGAAGCCCGCGATGCCTTTGCCGACGGCTCCACCGCGCTCGCCCTCACCGCCGCCGAATTCATCGAGCCCGCCGATCTCGCCGCGCTGCGTGACGGAATTCCGCTTGAGCGCACGCGGTTAGGACCCGTCTTAGTTCGCCTGGAACGCTGGGCCCTGGTCCGCCGTTTTTATCTGCTCGATACCGCCAGCGGCAAGGTGCTGGCCGATATCGCGCCCGCCGGCACCCCCGTCGCCACCGCCGCCGAGATCGCCGCCCTCAAACCCGGCGAGATTGACCTGCTTCCCCTCCGCATCACGGCCGACGGACAATCGCGGCAGCCCGCCCTCGCGTTTACTGCCGCCCGCGGCGCGATCCTCGGCATCGAGACCTCGGCCGAGGATTATCTGGAGAGCCGGCGCGAAATCTACCGCAGCGCCCTCTCCTACGGCATCCGCGCCTTCGTCGTCGGCCTCGCCCTCGCCTGGTGGATCGGGACCATGCTGCACCGCCAGATGCGCCGCCTCCAACTCACCGCCCAGGCCATCGGTGCCCCGGCGTTCGCCGCCACCGGCGTCTCCGACAGCGTCAGCGAAGTCGCCGATCTCGCCTCGACGTTTGGCGTCATGCACAGCGTCAACGAGGAGACCGTGGACCGCACGCGCCGCTCCCTGGTGGACACCGATTACTATCGCGGCGAACGCGCCCTCACCGAGACCTTCCACGCGGCGTTCTCTCTTCGAGCCGCATGGAGCGGTGCCACCATCGACGCCGCGTGGCTGCCCGTGGGCGTGCCGCCTCCCGCCGCGCTCGCCGGCGCCGTCGCCACCGGACCTGATTCCGGCGTGGCCTTCGCCGGCATCGCCGGCCCCGTCGGCGACCTCGCCGCCGCCCTCCGCGCCCGCGCCGCCACCCGCTATCTGGCCGAAGGCTTCGCCCTGCGCCCCGCCGCCGCCGTCGCCGCCGAAGCGCTCGCCCTCTTCACCTTGAACCGGCTCGAACTCGTCGTCTGGACCCCCGCCGGCCTCACGCGCTGGAACGCCGCTCACGACGCCCCGGCTGCGCCCGTCGCCTGGGACGGCAAACCCGTCGCCCTCACCTGCCTCGGCCCCATCAACGCCGAGCGGCTCGATCTCTATCTCGTGACGTTCCCCGCCCGCCCCGCCTCCGCCGCGCTCGACGATCTGCCGGCGCTCCTTGATGCTCAGGAACCCGGTGTGGTCCTCGTGCTGCGCCGCGCTACATGAACTCCATCATCCCCGCTCCCACGCTCGTCCCCACCGAGGCCCTGCTCGCGCACCAGATGATGTTCGACGGGGTCGCCCTCGTGCTGGCGCTGCTGCACCTCGCCCTGTTCGCCTTCGAGCCCCGCCAACGCGCCAACCTATTCTGCGGCCTCTTCGTCGCGTCCCTCGGCGCCGTCATTCACGCCAACTTCGCCACCTTCCTCGATCCCCACGCCCTTTGGGCCGCGCGCATTTTTCCCGTCGCGATGGCCTTCGCGGTGGCGATGTGGCTGCGCACGCTGCACACCGTGTTCGCCGTGCGGCGGCCGTGGTTCTGGCGTATCCTCGTGCCGGTCGCCGCCGGCCTCGGCCTCTGGGGCGCACTGCAACCCGCGCGTTTCCACTACGGCCTGCTCGCCCTCATCGTCATCTCCGGCGCCCTCGCCACCGGCGAAGTCGGCCTCGCTTGGCGTGATCGCCGCCCCGGCTCCCGCCTGCTCGGCGTCGGCATGACCGTGTTTGGTTTACTCGTCGTTTACAGCGCGCTGCGCACCCTCGACCTCGCGCCCGATACCCCGCGGTCCGTCTTCGTTCCCGTTTACGCCGGTGTCTGCGCCGCCCTCACCCTCTCGCTCTTTCTCGCGCAAAATCACGCCACGCTCTCCCGCCATGCCCTCGCCCTCGAACGCGAGAAACAATCCCTCGCCCTCGCCCGCGCCGACGAACTCGAACTCGTCGTCGCCGCCCGCACCTCCGAACTCCGCGATGAAAAGGGCCGCGTGGACGAGCTGCTCTACAACATCCTCCCGCGCGAAACCGCCGACGAACTCAAGGCCACCGGCCGCGCCCTCCCCCGCCGCCACGAAGACGTCACCGTGCTCTTCACCGATTTCAAGGGCTTCACCAACACCGTTTCCGCGATGCCCGCCGACAAGCTCGTCACCGAGCTCAACGACATCTTCAACCGCTTCGACGACATCATGGATCGTCACGGCGTGCAGAAAATAAAAACCATCGGCGACGCCTACATGGCCGCTGGCGGCCTCCCCGGCCAGCCCGACGATGGCGCCGGCCGCATCGTCGCCGCCGCCCTCGAACTCATCGCCACCATCGAGGAGCGCAACCTCCGCTCCGCCGTCAAATGGCACATGCGCCTCGGCGTCCACACCGGCGCGGTCGTCGCCGGCGTCATCGGCAAGCGTCGCCTCCTCTACGATCTCTTCGGCGACACCGTGAACATCGCCAACCGCATGGAAAGCCACGGCGAGCCCGGCCGCATCAACCTCTCGGCCTATTCCTACGATCTCGTCCGCGCCCGCTTCGCCTGCGACTACCTCGGCAAGATCGACGTAAAGGGCAAAGGCGAGATCGACATGTATTGCGTCCGCGGCCCCGCCTCCTGATCGCACGCCACGGGCAAAAACTTCCCGCGCCTTTTCCTTTGCCCGCCGGGCCTTTACCCGCCGACATACCCTTCGTCTCAACGCCCAAACCACTACCATGAAACCTGCCCGCCTCCTCCTCACCGCGCTCGCCCTCGGGGCCGCCGTCACCGGCAACGCCCTCGCGGATTCGATCCGTCTCAAGAACGGCTCCGCCCTCGTCGGCACCGTGACTAAAACCGAAGCCGGAAAAATCTATTTCTCCGACTCCATTCTCGGCGAGCTCGTCCTCAACGAGGCCGATGTCACCGTCTCCAAGTCCGGCCCCACCGTCGCGCCCACGCCTGCTGAAGCCGCCCCCTCTGCGCCCACCGCCGGCCCCGCCATCTCCGTCGCCGCCTCCGCCGGCTCCGCCAATTTCCAAGGCCAGGCCAAAGACCCCAACAAGCCCGTCTGGACGAATTCCTTCAGCGTCGGCGGCAGCTACAACTCCGCCATCTTCGAGCAGGGCCAGTTGAAAAATGCCCCCGCCGGCGTCACCGGCGCAGCCCTCAAGCTCCCCGGCCGCACCTACGGCGTCCAAGCCTCGCTCAGCTTCATGCGCACCACGCAGAACGACGCGCACTCCCTCGACTTCGCGCAGACCATCTCCGACTCCCAGCCCAACGGCAAAATCGCCGACAATTTCTCCAGCGTCTTCGCCTGGAATCATAAGCTGACCGAACGCACCTACACCGTCAGCCGCACCTCCTACTCGATCGATAACGTCAAAAACATCGACTACTCCGCGATCCAGCTCTTCGGCTACGGCTACAAGGTCACCAACACCCAGCAGGCCAAGTTCGACGTCATCCCCGGCCTCCTCCTGATGCGCGAGAAGAAGGGCAACAAATACGACGACGAGACCATCGTCGGCGCCGGCTTCGCCGAGAGTTTCCTCTACCACTTCAACCCCTACGCCAGCTTCGAACAAAAGATGCTCTACCGCCGCAGCATCAAGGATAGCGACCTCTACGTCTTCGACGCCTACATCGGCTTCAAAGGCATGCTCTCCGCCAACCTCGGCCTCACGGTCGGCGTCAGCTACGTTTACGACAACACCCTCGGGCCACTCCCCGCCCCCTACTCCTTCGTCATCGCCCAAAAGAAGGATCTGATCCAGACGACCTACGGCCTGCAGTATAAGTTCTGATCTGGGTTAACCCTCCTCAACGTCGCGCCCACCGCGCGACCCACCCAGGCGCGCCGCACAACCGGCGCGCCTTTTTTATGCCCGTCATCGTAGCCAGGGTCGCCGCCCCCGGTTCATACCAACGTCAGCTGATTTTTTGACTTATGGTAGCTGCGAGCGTGAGCGAGTGGTCGTTCAACTATCGTCCAGATATCACCAGACGTTGGTATCACATCCCTCCGTATAGCGCCGGCGCTCGCCGAAGCCTTTCAGGTAGCCGCGAGCGCCAGCGAGTGGTCCGCCCGCCAGTTCTCAGCGTCCCTCCAACCCGCGCCCGAAACCGTCCCCATCGTCGCCCTCACCCCGCCGCCAACACCACCATCCGATTCCCCCACAACTCCCGCAGCTCAGGCAACAACGCGACCGTCGCCGCGCCGTCCAATCCCGCCGCCGCGCCCAACGCCGCCAAGGTCGTCTTGCCATTCGCCGCGCCAAGTAAGCGATAAAGCTCAGCCGAGAGTTTCGCAGTCTTCCCGTGATGATAGGTGAACCGCGCTTCACGCACCCACGCTTGCTCCGTCGCGCTCACCCAGCGGCGCTCTTCCACGAGGGCCACGCTCGCCGGCAACGCTACGCGCAAGGCCAGCCACGCTTCCGGCGTCGGCTCGCGCTTCAGCACGAGCCAGTCACCCACCGCCAGTGCGTTCAAATC
Organism: Opitutaceae bacterium; assembly: GCA_025355125.1. GTDB lineage: Bacteria > Verrucomicrobiota > Verrucomicrobiia > Opitutales > Opitutaceae > Tous-C4FEB. The sequence goes on from JANXLP010000490.1 coordinate 38,713, forward strand.
CGTCGTGAGAAAACACACGATGCTATCCAACACCGACTCCACGATGGGCTCGGCGTGATTGTTGAACGACGTGTTGAGCAGCATCGGCACGCCCGTCCGCTCGCCAAACGCCCGGATCAATTCCCAGTAGCGAGGGTTCATCGCACGCGTGACCGTCTGCACGCGCGCCGTGCCGTCCACGTGCGTGATCGCGCCCAACAGCGCCCGACACTCCGGCCGCACATCGAGGATCACGCTCATCGAGGGAAATTCCTTCTCTGTCGCCGTGGTCACAAAATAATCGTCCACCTTTTCCGCGAGCACCGAGGGCGCAAAAGGCCGGTAGGATTCCCGCTTTTTGACCATGCGGTTGATGATGTCCTTGTTCTCCGCCGGACGTGGATCGGCCAAAATGCTACGGTTGCCGAGCGCGCGCGGACCAAACTCCGAACGTCCCTGCACCCAGCCAATCGCCTTACCCGCCGCGAGCAGATCCGCCGCGCGCGATCCAATGTCGTCGCAGCGTTCCGCCGTCACAAAACCACTCCATGCCTGCAACTCACGGCCGATCTCCTCCGTCGTGCCCGGCTCAGTGCCCCAATAAACATCCGTCAGCGCTTCCACCGGAGAGTTCGGTGCGAGCGCCAGTTGCACCGCCAACGCGGCGCCGATCGCGCAGCCCGCATCATGTGCCGCCGGCTGCACAAATATTTTCTCGAACAACCCCGAGTAGAGCAGCCGCCCGTTCATCGAGCAGTTGTGCGTCACGCCGCCGACGAGACAGAGATTTTTATGACCCGTCGTGCGCTGCCAGTGCGTGAGCAGATGAAGCGCGATCTTCTCCACCGTCTCCTGCAACGCCGCCGCGATGTGTTGGTGAATCTCAGAAAACGCCTCGCCCTTCCGCCGCGGTTTCGCGACGCGAAAAAGCGCCGTGAGTCGGTCGAGGTGCAGCGTGTAATCGCCGGCGGGCTTCAGCTCGTAAAAGGTCTTGAACAGCTCGCGATACTTCGCCGCATCGCCGTAGGGCGCCATGCCCATGACCTTGTATTCGTCGAACATCTCGTAGCCCAAAAACCGGATCACCTCGCGATAGAGCGCGCCGAGCGAGTCCGACTCCGCAAAACGCTTCAGCGGCTTCAGCTCCCGGCCGCGCCCGTCGTAAATCACGACCGCAATACTTTCGCCCTGGCCATCGATGCTCGCCACGAGGGCCGCATCGAAGCCCGACATCGCATAGGCACTCACCGCGTGGCACGTGTGGTGATCCACGAAATAAATCTTCGCCGGATCGATCTCCTCGCCCGTCGCCGTGCGCACGAGTCGCTGCACATAACCGCGGGGCGTCATCAGCTCGCGCTGACCAAAATCCGCGAGGTGCAGCATCTGCAGCACGCGCTGCACGTAAGGCTCCGTCGCGTAGAACGCCACCGCGTCCAACTGCGTCGCCTTGATCCCCGCCTGCTCGAGACAGAAACGAATCGCGCCGTGCGGAGCCTTGTTCGTGTGCTTGATGCGATTGAGCCGCTCTTCTTCGATCGCCGCCAGCACGCGACCGTCGCGCACGAGCACCGCGGCTGCGTCGTGGATGTTGTCGAAACGCACTGCAAACTCGTTCGCATGCGTGGGGTCAAGGCCACCCGTAAGCCCGAGGACGGTCATGGCGCGGTCGCGGCCGGTCCCGCACTCTTCAGCCACGCCGCGAAATTAGCCGGCAACGCTTTCCGCTCCAGCGTTTGAATATCGATCGCCGTGTGATCAGTGCGTGCGATCCCCACGAGCTTCTCCGTCGCGCCGAGGTGCACGATCCGATAGGAGAGGCCGAAGGCATTGTCGCCCACCGCCGTCGCCGTCAGCTCGATCCGCGCGCGATCACCGCTCTGCAACGGCCCGAGATACTGCGCCTGCACTTTCATGATCGGGATCAAGAGTCGGTTCTCGCCGAAAAATTTCCGCAGCTCGATGCCTGCGCCAAGGAGACTGGCCTCATACGCCTCGTGACAGAGCACGAGGTAGTTGGCGAAAAACAGAAACCCCGCGCCGTCCACATCGGCGAATCGGATCGTGCGTTCGTAGGTCGTGCTCATGGTGAAATCACTTTCGTGTGCGCTGCGTTTATTTCTTCGCCGCTTCGAGCGCCTGCGCGAGCGCTTCGATGGTCGGGCCTTCGTAGAGCGCGGACGACGAGAGAGCGACCGCGAAGTCTTTCTTTACCCGCGAGAGCACTTGCACGCCGATCAGCGAGTCGCCGCCCAGCTCGAAAAAGTTGTCTTGCACGCCGATTTGTTCGATGCCGAGCAACCCTTGCCAGATATCCGCCAGCTTCGTCTCCGCCGGCGTGCGCGGAGCGAGGTAGGTGTTGCCGAGCGAGGGTCGTGGATAGAGTTTGCGCGCCGAGGGTTTTGGCGCCGACGACACTCCCGCGGGCGCCGCCGCCTGTGAATGTCCGCGCACGTGGTCGATGATCGGCTGCAGCGGACGTGGTGACACCACCATCTGCGCCGCTCCCGCCGCCATGATGCGCTCCAGCGCCGCGATGCCTTCGCTTGGGCTGATCGAGTCCGCCGTCGCGCTACCCTTCGCCTCGGTTCGCGCACCCGCTGCGATTCGCACCGCCCGCGCCGGCGGCGTGATCGTGAGCACGAGTTTACCGATATGCCGTGCGCCCGCCATCGTCTGAAACGCCGTCGCGACTTCGTTGATGGCAAACACTTCCTTCGGCAACGGCTTGAACTGACCCGTGCGGAAACAGCCCATGATCTCGTCGAGCATCGCCCGCACAAACTCCGGCCGGTTCAACATCAACGGCCCGAGCTCGATCGCCACGAACGAGAGGTTGTTCGCAAACGGCCGCAGCCCGAGCTGGCTGTTTTGGTAAATGTCGCGCGCGCCGATCTCGATAAATCGCCCAAACGGCGCGAGCACGCCGAGACCCTTCGGGATGAATTCACCCGCGAGCGAGTTCAGCACCACATCGACGCCTTTGCCTTCCGTGGCTTTCATCACGTCTTCGGCAAAGCCGAGCGAGCGCGAGTCGAACACATGCTTCACGCCGAGTGATTTCACATACTCGCGTTTCGCCGCGCTGCCCGCCGTCGCGTAGATCTCCGCCCCGGCGCGTTGCGCGCACTGGATTGCCGCCAAACCCACGCCGCCCGCGGCCGCATGGATGAGCACCTTCTCGCCACGCGTGAGCCGCGCCTGCACCTGCAACGCGTAATGCGCCGTCAGGAACACGAGGGGAATCGTCGCCGCGTCCTCGAAGCCCACGCCGTCCGCCAGCGGAGCCGCCGCCGCCGCCGGCACCGTCAGAAAGCCGCTGAAACATTTCGAACCCATCACGATCACGCGGTCGCCCGGCGCGAAGTCCTTCACTCCCGCGCCCGCGCGCACGACCACGCCCGCACCTTCGCCACCGAAGCCGATGGCCAGACCCGCGTCGTGATCCGACGACAACATGCCTAACCCGCGCAGCACGTCTTTGAAGTTCAATCCCGCCGCGTGCATCTGCACTTCGATCTGGCCCGGTCCCGGCTCCGTCCGCACAGAGGCTACTGGCGCGAGCGTGTCGAGCTCGCCGAGCGTCGCCATATTGACTTGGAAATTTTCCGCGCCCGGCAGGAACGGAAACATGTCCCCATCGCCCGCCGCCGCCGCGACGCTGCGTGCCTCCACCTTTTTCAGCACGTAGTCTTCCATCACCACGAGCTCGCGACCGGCTTCATCACAGATGAGCACCTCGAAATTCGCCGTGGGCTTACCCGTCATCAGGTCGTCGTATTGTTTGATGTAACTCCGGATGCGCGCCGGCAGCGGCCCGTAAACGCGCACGGTCCCATGTGAAAACGGAATGTAGACACTCGCCGTCTTGAACGGGAAAAATGCCGTGAGATCGATCATGCCGGGATGCAGCGGGTGATCCACGAGATCGCCCACGTAAGCATCGCCCAGCCGCTGCGCCGCCATGCCCTCGCGGTCACCGAGCCGCACCCACTCCGGCGTCATCCACCGCGCGCCCATGCGCAGGTGATCCGCCTGACGCAGCAGTTCGCCCGGCACGATTTTATCCGGCGCGCCGACTTCATGATATTCCACCGTGCAACGCGCCGCCATCGCCGCGAGATCGTGCGTGCGCTGCGGCTTGTCCGTGCCCGTCGCGATGTGGCCGCGCGCGTGTTCCAACCACACGTCATCACCCGCCACCTGACTCTTGATCGTGAAATCATAACCATCACCCGCCGTCGTCAGCACCGTGTGCAACTCGCGCGTTTGCCCGGGTTCGACCGAGAACGTCGCCAAGATAAACACGTCCGAAAACGCATACGTCTCCGCCGCCGCGTGCCGCGCAAACGCCGCGCGCGCGATCTCCAGATACGCCGTGCCGGGCAGCGTCGGTTTGCCGTAGAGTTCGTGATCCGTGATGAGCCACGGCCCCTGATCGCCATACGTGCCGACGTAGTGAATCTCGTCGCCCTTCGCGCGCATGCGCTGGAAGAGCGGATGCTCCACGGGCTTGAACTCCGCCGCGAGCTTCGCCGCGGCCGCCGCCTTGGGCCGCGCGATCGTCTCGACCGCCATGCCCACTTCCGACCACGCATCCCAGTTGATCGAGATCGTCGGCGCGCCACCCGCGAGCGTCGCCGCCCGCGCCATCACATCGAGACCCGAGTTGGCACCGCAATAATCCACCTGGCCGAACCCGCCCACCACCGCCGCAATCGACGAATAGTGCACCGTGAAATCCGGCGGCGAATCTTTCAGCACCGCCTCAAGCACGAGCGCACCCTTGATCTTCGCCTCGATCACCGCCGCCGCGGTTTTCTTTTCCTTGAGCTGCATCACGCCGTCGCCCGCCACGCCCGCGGCGTGCATGACACCGTCGATCCGGCCGAAACGCTTGCGCGCCTCCGCCACCGCCGCGCCCATCGCCGCCACGTCCGCCGTGTCCGCCGTCGTCAGTAACACTTCCGCGCCGAGCTGCTCCAGTTGTTGCACGCTCGCGATGCGACGGCTCACGCGATCATCCGTGCCGTGTTTTTGCATCCACGCCGTCCACTCCGCTTTCGGCGGTAGCGCCGAGCGGTTCGTCAACACGAGCCGCGCCTTCACCGTGCGCGCCAGCCACTCGGCCACCTTTAGACCGATGCCGCCGAGGCCACCGGTGATTAGATAAACTCCATTCGTCCTGAGCAACGGCAACGCCGCGCCCGGCGCCGGCAAACGCTGCGCCTCGAATTGCTGCGCGTAACGCTGCGCTCCGCGCCACGCCACCACGGGCTCGCGCGGCGCCACCGCCAATTCCGCCACAATCGCCGCCGCCATCTCCACCGGCGTGCCCGCCACGTCGATGCCCGTGCTCGCGATCTCCGGATATTCCTGCGCGATCACTTTGCACGGCCCGATCAACGTCGCGCGATCCGCGCCCTTGATCGCTTCGCCCTTCACGCTCTGCAGCCCCGTCGTCACCACGCCGAGGTGCAGCGGCTTCGTGAGATTTTCATCGCCCAGCGCCTGCGCCAAAAACAACAGGCTATAGAAACCACGCGTCTGCGTGCGCTCGAAATTCGCCAGCGCATCGCCGGTCGCCGGCTGCTCGCTCCACGCGTGCACGATCACATCGGGGAAACGCTGTTCGCCACGCAACGTCGTCAGCAGCAGCGGAAACTCTTCTTTGCTGCCGGGGTTGATCGCGTAATGCGCGTCATCCACCAGCGAGAACGCCGACGCCGTTTCCACCAGCGTCACGCTCTCGCCATCCGCGCGCAGCCGCGCCGCGAGCGCATCACGCAGCGCCCCCGCATCCGCCAGCACGAGCCACTGGCGTCCGCCCACACTGGTCGCCGCCGGCGCCGCCGCCTCGCGCCACACCGGCACGTAAAACCAGTCCGTCAGATCCGCCTGCCGCGTAAACGCGACGGGCTTGGCCGCCGCCGTGGTCGCAGGCACCGCAGGCGCGGGCGCTTTCGCCTGCACCCAATAACGCTGCCGGTCGAAGGGATAGCTCGGCAACGGCACGCGCCGGCGACGTTCGCCCGCCGAGAAACCCGCCCAGTCGATCTCCACGCCCGCGATCCAAAGTTTTCCCAGCGCCGCCAGCGCGTGCAGCGCGTCCGACGTTTTTTCCTGCGGATGTGGCAACGAGGTCACCGCCGCGCCCTGCGCCGCCAGCTCCGTGCGTTGCCGCGCCAGCGTGCTCAGCGTCCGGCCCGGCCCCACTTCGAGGCCGACGCGTTCGCCGTCTTTGAGCAACTCCGCCACGCCGTCCGTAAACCGCACCGCGCCGCGCAGGTGCTGCGCCCAATACGCCGGGTCCTTCGCCTGCGCCGGCGTGATCCACGTGCCCGTGAGATTCGATACATACGGCAGCATCGGCGTGCTCCGCTTCACCTTCGCCACCAGCGCCGTGAACTCCGCGAGAATCGGCTCCATCATACTGGAGTGAAACGCGTGCGAGGTCTGCAACCGCCGCGCTTCCACGCCCCGCGCCTTGAGCGTCTGCTCGAGCGCATCCACCGCCGCCGTCGGCCCGGAGGCCACGCACGCCGCCGGCGCATTCACCGCCGCCAGCGAAAGTTCTCCGCCCAGCAGCGGCGTCAATTCCGCTTCGCTCAACGGCACCGCGAGCATCGCACCCGCCGGCAGGCTCTGCATCAGACGGCCCCGCGCCGCCACCAGCGCGAGCGCGTCGTCCACCGAAAACACGCCCGCCAGCGTCGCCGCGACATACTCGCCGATGCTATGGCCGATCATCGCCGCGGGTTGCACGCCCCAGCTTTTCCAGAGTTGCGCGAGCGCATACTCGACCACGAACAGCGCCGGCTGCGTCAGCGCCGTCTGCTTGAGTTGCTCCGCCGCCGCCACCGCGCCGGCCGCCGCCGGATAGATCACCGTGCGCAAATCCAAACCCACCTGCGCGCGCAAGGTCTCCGCACAGCGATCCACCGCCGCCCGGAACACCGGCTCGTTCTCGTAAAGTTCGCGCCCCATCCCGACGTATTGCGCGCCCTGCCCCGGGAACATGAACGCCACCTGCCGCTTCGACGCCACCGGCGCACCCGCATGGCCCAGGCCGCTCTTCTTGCCTTCCAGCGCCGCCACGATTTCCGCCGCGTCACGACCCACCGCGATCCGTCGCTGGCCGAAAACTTTCCGCCCGTTCTGCAACGTGAACGCCACGTCGGCGAGATTCGCCGCGGGGTTCTGATTCAAAAATTTCACCAACTGATCCGTCGCAATGCCCAAGCCGCTCTCCGAGCGCGCCGACAACACCACGATCTGCGCCGCCCGCGAGGGGCCCGACGGCTCGACCACGGGTGGTTGCTCCACGATGGCGTGCGCGTTCGTGCCGCCGACGCCGAGCGAGCAGATCAATCCACGCCGGGGCGTGCCGTTGGTGGTTTCCCACGGACGCAACACCGTGTTCACAAAAAACGGGCTGCTCTCAAAATCGATCTTCGGGTTCGGATTCTCGAAATGCAGCGAGGGCGGGATCACACCTTCGCGCACCGTCAGCGCCGTCTTCATCAAACCCGCCACGCCCGCCGCGCGGTCGAGGTGGCCGAAATTCGTCTTCGCCGAGCCCAGCGCGCAATACTGCCGCTGGGTCGCACCGCCCGCCACAAACGCCTGCGTCAGCGCCGTCACTTCGATCGGATCGCCAATCAACGTCGCCGTGCCGTGCGCTTCCACGAAACCGATCGTCTCCGGACTCACGCCCGCGCGCGCGATCGCCGCCGAGATCGACTCGATCTGACCTTGCACGCTGGGCGCGGTGTAGCCGGCCTTGATCGCGCCGTCGTTGTTGATCGCCGAACCGCGGATCACCGCGTGGATCGTGTCGCCATCCGCCAGCGCGCGGTCGAGCCGCTTCAACACCACCACGCCCACGCCATTTCCGAAAACTGTGCCGCTCGCCGCCGCGTCAAATGTCCGGCAGTGCCCGTCGCGCGACTTGATGCCGCCTTCCTCGTAGGAATAACCCGACACCGGCTCGTTGTTCAGCGACACACCGCCGGCCAGCACCATTTCGCAATCGCCCGTGATCAGACTCTGACAGCCGAGATGCACCGCCACCAGCGAGGTCGAGCAATACGTCTGCACCGTCACGCTCGGCCCTTTGAGATTCAGTTTATACGAAACAATCGTCGCCAGCGAATCGCGGTCGTTGAACAGCGTCAGCGCCGAGATCGCCCCCTGCCCCGCCGTCAGCTCGTGAATCTGCGGCAGCAGGTTCGCCATGAAATAATTGCTGAGGTTCGCCCCCATGAACACGCCGATGCGTCCCGCGAAACGATCCGCGTCCCAACCCGCCGACTCCAGCGCCTGCCACGAGCATTCCAGCATCAACCGGATCTGCGGGTCCATCACCTCGGCCTCGCGCGGCGTGAAACCGAAAAACGCCGGGTCAAATGCCGCGGTGTCCCCCACCTGCGGATTCGCCCGCACGAAATGCGGGTCCGCCAGCAACGACTCCGGAAAACCCGCCGCCAACAGCTCCGCGTCGTTGAAAAAACTGATCGATTCCACGCCGTTGCGGAGGTTCTGCCAAAACTCCTCCAGCGTCGTGGCCCCGGGATAGCGGAGCTGCATGCCCACGATGGCAACGTGCTTGGAAGGATCGAGGGCGTCGGCAGCGGGCTTGGTCATGTCTTAAAAAGGCGGCGAAAAAAGAAAGTTAGAAACGGCAACACTGCGCGGGCCAAGCTCAGATACACTACAACCGCGACGATTGTGCGCTGACGACTGCCGGCGCCAGCCGCCGCGGCGTCGGTGCGTCATAAAATAGGGTCACGGCTAGGGTAACGCCCAACCCGCTCTTGATCGCCGAAAGCGCCTGCATGGCGCTCAACGAATCGCCGCCGAGCTCGAAGAAATTGTCGTCCGCGCCCACTTTTTCGAGCCCCAGCAACGTCGCCCACTGCTCCGCGAGCTGCCGCTCCGCGCCCACCGCCGGCTCGGCGAATTCCGTCGTCAGCGCCGGCCGCGGATGCCGCGCCGCCGCCTCAATCATCGCCGTCGCCGCCGCGCCCACCGCCGAAAACCGCCCCGGCAGCCGCCCCGTCGAGACGATCACCTGCGTGCGCGGCGCCGCCAGCAGCCGCCGCAACACCTCGCCACCCTCGGCCGGCGTGATCGCAAACGGATTTCCCTTCGCCTCCGCGAGGCCCATCCCCGCGCCGCTCCAAAGATCCCAGTTCACAGAAATAACCGGCACGCCCCGCGCCGTCAGCGCCGCCGCCTGCGCATCGAGCCACGCATTGGCCGCCACGTAATCGCTCTGCCCCGCGCTGCCCGACCACACCGCCAGCGACGAGCAGAACAGCACAAAATCAAAGCTCCGCCCCGCACTCGCCTCCACCAGCGCCGCCGCACCGTCGATCTTCGGAGCAAACACCGCCTGCGTTTCCGCGCGCGTCTTCCGCATCGCGATGGTCCGCCCCGGCACACCCGCCGCGTGGATGACCCCATGCACCGCCCCCCAACGCGCTTCCGCCGCCGCCAGCACGCTCGTCCACGCCGCCGTCGTGCCGATGTCCGCCGCCAGCGCCAGCACTTCGCCGCCCAGTGCTTCCAGCCGCGCCGTCGCCTCGCTCTGTCCCGCGCCACCGCGCCGACTCACCAACACCAGCCGCGCCTTCGCCGTGCGCGCGAGCGTCTCCGCCAGCGCGAGACCGATGCCGCCAAAACCTCCCGTGATGACATATACGCCGCGCTCCCGCAGCCCCGCAGTCGCGGTCGCCTCCAACGCCGGCGACGCCACCGCTTCAAAATGCGGCAACCACCGCCCGCCCGCCCGCCACGCCGCGAGCCGTGCACGATCGCCGATCAAAAACTCCTCCGCTAAAATCTCACTGGCCCGCTCCGCCGTGTCCGCACCACCGAGGTCCACTTGGCGCGCATCAACCCACGGCAGCTCAATCGGTAACACCTGCGCCAGCCCAGCCGCCAACGCCCCCGCCGGTCGCACCCGATCCGTGCCCAGCACCCGATGCACGCCCACCGTCGGCAGCAACAACCGTAGCGGCTCTGTCGTCTCGGTCGCGACCAGCGCCGGCGCCAGCGCGATCAGCCGATGAAACGCCTCGCTCGCCTCCCCCTCGTTCGCCGCATCCATAAAATCCGTCGCCGCAATGCCCGCGATTCGCCGTCCGCCCGCCCGCGCCGCGCGCAATCCTTCCTCCCAGTCCGCACCCGGTTCGCGCTCAGTCACGACGCGCCCCGCCACCCGCCAACGCGCCGCCAGCGCCGCGCCCACGCCCGCTTTGTCCAACGTCACGATCCACGCCGCGCTCTCGATTTCCGCCGTCGCCGCCACCGGCCGCGCCACCGATTGTTTCCAAGTCGGCACATAAAACCACTCGTCCAACGGCGCTCGCACCGGCGCCGACGCTTCACCGCCACCACCACCGGCCGCGCCACGCATCGGATCGATCCAGTGCCGCCGCCGCTCAAAGGGGTAAGTCGGCAGCTCCACCCGCCGCGTCAGCCCGGGCGCGCGCAGGCTTTTCCAATCGATGCTCACACCCGCGATCCACAGTCGGCCCAGCGTGCCCAGCAGCGTCGCGCCCTCGGGCTTGCGCTCGCGCGTGTCCGGCAGCGAGGGCCACACACTCCGCGTATCCGCCGTATCCAGATTCGACCGCGCCAGTCCCGCGAGAATCCGCCCCGGCCCGACTTCCACCAGCAACCGGTTCGGCTCTTTCGCTAGTTCGCGCAGTCCATCCGCAAAATAAACCGTCTGCCGCAACTGCCGCGCCCAGTAAGCCGGGTCCGTCGCCTCCGTCGCCGTGAGCCAGCGCCCCGTCACATTCGAAATCACCGGAATCTTCGGCGCGTGCAACTTCACCGCCCGCACTTCCGCGAGAAACGGCGCCATCACCGGCTCCATCAGATGCGATTGAAACGCATGTGAGGTCGGCAACCGCCGCGCCATCACCCCCGCACTGCGCAACGTATCTTCCAACCGCGCGATCTCTTCCGTCGCGCCAGCCACCACGCACGCCGTCGGACCGTTCACAATCGCCAGCGAGAGCGCCGTGTTCAGATGCGTTTTCACCTGCGCCGGCGCCAGCGTCACCGCCAACATCGCGCCTTCCGGTAGCGCCTTCATCAGCCGCCCCCGCGCCGCCACCAAGCGCACCGCGTCATCGAGCGAAAATACTCCTGCGACACACGCCGCCGTCAGCTCGCCCAAACTGTGCCCGAGCAGCGCCGCCGGTTTCACACCCCACGCGAGCCACACCTGCGCGAGCGCATACTCGACCGCGAAGAGCGCCGGCTGCGCGAGTTCGGTGCGTCTAAGCCGCGCCTCCGCCGCGTCATCCGCCACCGTCGGATACACCGCCGCATGTAAATCCTCGCCAATCAACGGACGAAACAGCGCCGCACATCGGTCAAACGCCGCGCGATAAACCGGCTCCGCCGCGTGCAGTTCCTTACCCATGTTGACCGCCTGCGCTCCCTGACCGGGAAACAAAAATGCCACTTCGCGCGTCCCCGTTTTCACGACGCCCGTCGCCACCCGCCCCGCGTCCACCGCCGTCAACGCCGTCACCGCCTCGGGCAGCGTCGCCGCCACGATCGCACGCCGATGTTCAAAATGCCGCCGGCCTTCGCGCAGCGTCTGCGCCGTCTCCGCAAGTGTCGGCGTCTGCGTCCCCGCCAGACGCGTCGCCAGTTTCTTCGTCGCCTCCGCCAGCGCCGTCTCCGTGCGCGCCGAGAGCACCAGCAATTCCCACGGCCGCACCGGCACCGCAGCATCCTTCACCACCGCCATCACGCGCGGCGCCTCTTCCAAAATCACATGCGCGTTCGTCCCACCCACGCCAAACGCACTCACGCCCGCCCGCCGCGGCGCACCATCCGCCGTCTTCGGCCAGGGCTTCAACGTCGCATTCACCACAAACGGACTGCTCGCAAAATCGATCTTCGGATTCGGCGTCTTGAAATGCATGCTCGCCGGCAACTCGCCGTGGTGCAGCGCGAGCACGGTCTTGATAAGCCCCGTCACGCCACCCGCCGCATCGAGATGCCCGATATTCGATTTCACCGATCCGAGCGCGCAAAAACCGCGACGCTGCGTCGTCTCACGAAAAGCCTGCGTGAGTGCCGCCACTTCGATGGGATCGCCCAACGGCGTCGCCGTCCCATGTGCCTCGACGTAGCTGATGTCATCCGCGCTCACCCCCGCGTTCGCCAGCGCCTCGCCGATCACCTCCGCCTGCCCACTCACCGCCGGCGCCGTGAAGCCCGCTTTCGCCGCTCCGTCGTTGTTAATCGCCGAGCCCTTCAGCACCGCGAGGATGCGATCCCCGTCGCGCAACGCATCCGCCAACCGCCGCAGCACCACCGCGCCCACCCCACTCCCAAAAATCGTTCCGCGCGCCGCCGCGTCAAAAGGCCGGCAATGTCCATCCGGTGACGTCACACCTTCCTCCGCATAACCGTAGCCCGTTTCCTGCGGCAAAATCACCGTCGCCCCGCCCGCGACCGCCGCATCGCATTCAAAATTCAACAAGCTCTGCGCCGCCACGTGCACCGCCACCAACGACCCGGAACAAGCCGTCTGCAACGTAAACGCCGGCCCGCGCAGGTTCAGTTTATAACTCACCCGCGTCGCCAAAAAGTCCGGGAAATTTCCAATTCCCAGCGCCGCCGCCGCCTCGCTCGCGCGCGGATGTCCGTTGAGATTGTGCAGGAGATAAGAACTCGTGGGCGCCGCCGCGAACACGCCGATCAAGCCATCAAACTGATCCGGCGCCACGCCCGCGCGCTCCAGCGCCTCGTGCGCCGTTTCCAAAAACAGCCGTTGCTGCGGGTCCATCACCTCCGCCTCGCGCGGCGGAATCCCAAAAAACGTCGCGTCGAATTGCGCCACGTCATCCAGCCGCGGCCGCGCCTTCACATAATTCGGATCGACCAGCTGCGCCTCGCTCACGCCCGCCGCGCGCAGTTCGTCATCGGTGAAAAAATGCACCGACTCCGTGCCGCTGCGCAGATTCGCCCAAAATTCCTCCACGTTGCGCGCGCCCGGAAAACGCCCCGCCACCGCGATGATCGCGAGCGCATTCCGATCCGTTGTTTTCACCGCGTCACTCATGCGCCGCCTCCGTCATGCCGTTCGCGTCGACGCGCCCCGCGCCGCTCGCGCGCCACCGGCGCCTCGACCGGTGTTTCCGCCCGCGCCACGCGCGCCGCCACCGCCGCCACCGTCGGCTGATCCAGAAACGCCGCCACCGTCAGCTCCGTGCCAAAGCGCCGGTTGATCCGCGCCACCACTTGCACCGCCGCCAGCGAATCTCCGCCCGCTTCAAAAAAATTCTGCTCCCACGTCGCCGGCTCCGCGCCCACCGCCTCGCGCCAGATCTCCGCCAGCGCGCGCTCCGCCTCTGCCCGCGTGACCGCCACCGGCATCACCACCGCCGCGGGTGCCGACGTTTTCCGCAACCACACCCGCAAGTCCGTCATCGCCACCGCCCACATGCCCGGCTCGCCGCGCGTGATCAGCCGCAACAACACCTCGGCTCCCGTTGCGCCATCAATGCCCGCACCGTCGCCGCCCCACGCCACGCTGATCCAGCCCGTGCCATCCGTCCGCGCCGCCGACTGCTCCGCCAGCGCATCGAGCGCTGCGTTCGCCGCCGCATAAGCGCCCAAGCCCGGCCCGCCCACCACCGCCGCCAGTGAAGAAATCGCCACGCGAAAATCCATCGCGCGCTCCGCCAGCGCCGCATCCAACGCGCGCCAGCCCTCAACTTTCGGCCGCCACTGCGCCGCACGCACCGTCTCATCCGTCTCCGCCGCCGCACGCACCGATTCCGCTCCCGTCACGCCCGCCGCGTGAATCACCCCGTGCACCGCCCCCCAACGCGCCTCCGCCGACACCACCGCCGCGCGCATCCCAGCTTCGTCCGCAACATCTGCCGCCACCACCAGCACTTCACTGCCCGTGGCCTCAATCGCCCGCACGCGCGCTTCGACGCCACTGGCCCCGCGCCGTCCGACCAACACCAGCCGCACGCGCCCCAACCGCGCTAACTCATCCGCCAGCGCCAGTCCCAGCCGCCCAAATCCACCCGCGATCAAATAGACACCGCCGTCGCGCCACCCACCGCCCGCCGCCACCGGCACCGCGTCCCAACCGCGCACCCAGCGCCGTCCACCGCGCCGCGCCACCACCGCTTCATCGGTCGGCGCACCAAACTCCGCCCCAACCGCCGCCACGCGTTCATCGCCGACCAATCCGCCGACATCCAGCACGCGAAACCGCAACGTCGGCCACTCCTGCGCGAGCGCCGCTCCAAACCCAATCACCGCCGCCAACTCCGGCGCCGTCACATCGCCGCCTTCCACCGCGAGCACACCATCTACGAGCGCCACGATTTCCCGTTTCCCACCGAGCGAGGCCTGCGCCCTCAACGCCGCCACCGCCTCGACCGCATCGCAGCCGACAAAATCCATCACCACGCGCTCCCCCGCCACCGCCGCATCACCGCGCCGCCATGTCACCACGTTGAGTGGTTCACTTTGCCGTGTAACCCCGCGCCGCCACGCCGCGCGATAAATCCACTCCGACACATCCCGTTTCTCGAATTTCTGCGCACCTGCCTCCGTCGCCGCTACCACCGGCGCTTCGACCCAATGCCGCGTCCGCTCAAACGCATACGTGGGCAACGCCACCGTGTGCCCCGCCGCCGTCAGTTCCTCCGGCCACACGCTCTCTGTGCTCGCCAGCCAATTCTTCACGCCCGCCGGTGCGTCCGCCGGCACTACGCCGTTTATTTCCCTGAAAGCCGTCGCCGCTTCGCGCGCATTCGTCGCCCGCACCACGCGACGCGCCGCAAAACCCCGCCGTCCACGCTGCAACGTGCGCGCCACATCCGCCAGATTCCCCTCGGGATTTGCATCGAGCCAAGCCGCCAGCCGCTCGCTCACTCGCGCCAACGCCGCCGCGTTCCGCGCCGACACCGGCAACCACTGCACTCCAACCGCGCCCGCCGTCTCCACCCGCTCCGGCGCCTGCTCGAGCACCACATGCGCATTCGTGCCGCCAATCCCAAACGAGCTCACCCCCGCGCGCCGCCGTCCGCCCGCCACCGGCCACGCGACCGTCTGCACATTCACAAAAAACGGCGTCCCCGCCAACCCCGCCTCCGGATTCGGCGCGGTGAAATGCAGCGTCGCCGGCACCACGCCCGCACGCACCGCTAGCGCCGCCTTGATGAGTCCCGCCACTCCCGCCGCCGCATCGAGATGCCCCAAATTCGATTTCACCGATCCCAGCGCACACCGCGCCGCTCCGCCCGCCCCGCCAAAAACTTCCGCCAGCGCCGCGACTTCGATCGGGTCGCCCAGCGGCGTCGCCGTCCCGTGCGCTTCCACCAAACCAATGCTCGCCGGCGTCACCTCCGCCGCCGCTAGAGCCAGCGCGATCACCGCCGCCTGTCCCGACGCCCCCGGCGCCGTAAAGCCCACCTTGTTCGCGCCGTCATTGTTCACCGCCGCGCCCCGGATCACCGCGATGATTTCATCGCCGTCCGCCAGCGCATCTTCAAGCCGCCGCAACACCACCACGCCGCAGCCACTCGCCGGCACCGTCCCGCGCGCCGCCGCATCAAACGGCCGGCAATGCCCGTCCGGCGACGCCACCCCGCCCTCCGTATAAACGTAGCCGGTCGCGTGGGGCACTTTCACCGATACCCCACCCGCCAGCGCCGTGTCGCATTGGAAATTCTGCAAACTCTGACACGCGAGCTGCGCCGCCACGAGCGAGGTGCTGCACGCCGTCTGCACCGTCACCGCCGGCCCGCGCAGATCCAGCGCATACGCCAGCCGCTGCGTCAGCGCATCCTTGTCGCTCGCAATCGCCGCCCCAAAAACGCCCACGCTCGCCACCAGCTCACGGTTCGGCGCCACATTGAACAACAGATACGTGTTCAAACTCGCCCCCGCAAAAACGCCCACGCTCCCGCCGCCCCGCGCCGGATCGATCCCCGCATTTTCCAACGCGCTCCACGCGCACTCGAAAAACACCCGATGCTGCGGATCAAGAATCTCAGCCTCCCGGGGATTCAGCCCAAAAAACTCCGCATCAAACCGATCATAATCCGCGATTCCGCCCGATACCCGCACGAAATTCTTGTCCGCCAATTCCACCTCGCCCAATCCCGCCGCGCGCAATTCCGCCTCCGACAACGGCGCCAGCCCCTCACGTCCTGCCACCAGCATCTCCCACAGCGCATCCACATCGGCCGCCCCCGGAAAACGCCCCGCGATGCCTACGATCGCGATCGCATCCGCCGGCAAATTCATCGCGCTTGTGCTCATGACGCACCTCCCCGTCCCGCCCGCCGCCGCGCCAGGGCTTCACGCTGACGCGCGGCACGATTCACCGCATCATTCCCATCAGTCGCCGCGACCCCGGCTCCACCGCCCAAATATTCCGCCAGCGCGCGCACCGTTGGATGCGCAAAAAGCGCCACGACCGGGATCGGTCGCGCGAAGACGGTTTGTAGGCGGGCTTGCACCCGCACGAGGAGAAGCGAGTGTCCGCCGAGGTCGAAGAAATTTTCCGTCACGCCCACCGCCGCCCGCCCCAACACCGCGCACCACACCGCCGCGATTTTCTCCTCCCGCTCATTCCCCGGCCCCTCTGATCCCGCTGCCACCGCGCCATCATCTTCAACCGGCGCCGGCAACGCCCGGCGATCCACTTTCCCATTCGGCGTCAGCGGCAGCGCCGCCATAAAAACCAACGCCGCCGGCACCAGCGCCGCCGGCAACCGCGCCCGCAACGCCGCCCGCAACGCCCGCTCATCCTGCACCGGCGCCACGTGCGCCACCAGCGCCGCCTCGCCACGCCACACCCGCACTCCCACCGCCGCCGCGGTCACGCCCGGCAACGCCAACAGCGCCGCCTCGATCTCTCCCGGCTCAATCCGTTGTCCGCGAATTTTCACCTGCTCATCCGCGCGTCCGCAGAATTCCAGCGTCCCATCTTCACGCCAACGCGCGAGATCGCCCGTGCGATAAAGCCGCGCGCCCGCGACACCGAGTGGATCGCTCACAAAACGTTCCGCCGTCCAATCCGCCCGCCCCAGATAGCCCCGCGCCAAACTCGGCCCACCCAGACAAAGTTCGCCCACCGCTCCGCGCGCCACCGGCCGCAATTTTTCATCAAGCAACCGCACCACCGTATTCGCGATCGGCCGCCCAATATCCGGCGCCCGTCCATCACCCGACGCCACCGGCCCCGAGGTCGCCACCACCGTGTGCTCCGTCGGTCCGTAATTATTGCTCAACCGAAACGGCAGTCCCGCCGGCGGCCCCGCCCGCAATCGATCTCCGCCCGCCAACAGCCACCGCAGCCGCGTCGCCGCCGGCCATTCCAGCGCCAGCAATCGTTCCGCCAGCGGCGTCGGCGCAAAGCTCACCGTCGCGCCCACGTCGACGATCCAGTCGCGCAGCCGCTCCGGCGATGCCACCGTTTCCACCGACGCCACCGCGACACTCGCGCCGCACGCCAGATAAGGCCACGTCTCCCACACCGCCGCATCGAACGCCACGCCCGCCACCAGCGTCCCACGATCCGCCGCCGTCACGCCAAACGCCCGCGCGTGCCAGTGAATCAAATTCGTCAACGCCGCCTGTCCCACCGCCACGCCCTTCGGTTTCCCTGTCGAGCCCGACGTATAAATCACATAAGCGAGATCCTCCGCCCGCGCCTCCACCGCCACGCCCTCCGAAACATTCTCCGCCACCAATTCCTCCGCCGTCACCGCCATCATCGCCCCAAATCCCGCGCGCCGTTCCGCCGTCGTGATCACGATCATCGCCCCCGCATCCTCCGCCAGTCCCGCCAACCGCTCCGCCGGATGCGCCGGATCGAGCGGCAGATAAGCCGCGCCCGCCCGCCACACCGCGAGCTGCGCCACCACGAGTGCCGCCGAACGCTCAAGGCAGATCGCCACCGCGTTTTCCACGCCGATACCCCGCACCCGCAACGCCGCCGCCAGGCGATCCGCGCGCGCCAGTAACTCCGAAAATGTCAGCCTCTCCTTGTCATCCACCAGCGCCACCGCGTCCGGCGTCCGCTGCGCCCACGCCGCCACCAAAGCTGGCACCGTCATGCTCTCATCAAAAGTGAGTTTCTCGCCGGTCCCGAGTTGCGCGAGCTCTGCTGCTTCCGCCGCATCGGGTGCCGTCAGCGCAGAAATGGGAGCGTCGGGTCTCGCTACCGCCGCCCGCAGCACGCGCACCAGCAGCCGCGCAAATCGCTCCATGCTCTCCGGTGCAAACCGGTCCGCCGCGTAATCCAGCGCCCCGCTCACGCCCGCCACGCCGTCCGTTATGCCGACCGTGAGATCGAACTTCGCCACCACCTCCTCCGGCTCGATCGGCGTGAGCGTCACGCCCGGCAACGCCAGTCCGCCGCCACCCGCCTGCTCGAGCGAAAACACCGCCTGCACCAGCGGCGTCGTGCCGAGTTCGCGCCCGGGATTGAGCGCCTCGACGAGCTTTTCAAACGGCACGTCCTGATGCGCCAGCGCCGCCTCCAGGCCTCGCCGCGTGCGCGTCACCAGCTCGCGAAACGTCGGTTCGCCCGCCAGCTCCGTCCGCAGCACGAGCGTGTTCACAAAAAATCCGATCAACGGCTCAAGTTCGCCGCGCGTTCTCCCGGCCACCGGCGCGCCCAGCGCAAAATCCCGCTGGCCACTCCACGCGGCCAGCGCCGCCTGACCCGCCGCGAGCAACGTCGCAAAAAGTGTCGCGCCCGTCTCCCGCGCCAGCCGGTGCAACCCGTCCCGCAGCGCCGCATCCGTCGAAAAACGCACGCGCCCTCCGCGAAATCCCTGCACCACCGCCCGCGGAAAATCCGCCGGCAACTCGAGCACCGGCAATCCCGCCAGCCGCTCCCGCCACCAGCCGATCTGACGCTCCAGCTCGGCCCCCGCCAGCGTCGCCCGCTGCCACACCGCAAAATCCCCATACTGCACCGCCAGCGCCGGCAGCGCCGCCAACCCGCCCGCCGCGTAGTGCGCCCCGATCTCCCGGATCAGCACGCCCGTGGACCAGCCATCCGACACGATATGATGCAGCGTGCAAACGACCACGTGTTCCGTCGCCGCCACTTTCAAAATCCGCACGCGCACCAGCGGCCCGCTCCCCAAATCAAATATCCCCGCCGCCTCCTCCGCCGCCACCCGCCGCGCCGCGCCGCGCGCATCTGCCTCACCCGACACATCCGCAAATTCCGCCGCAAACCCATCCTCACCCACCGCCCGCACGCGTTGCACCGGTTCACCCGCAGCATCGAGGGCAAAGAATGTCCGCAACCCTTCATGCCGCGCCACCACCGCGTCCACACTCCGCGCCAACGCCGCCACATCGAGCGTCCCCGTCAACGTAAACGCCGCCGAGATATTATACGCCGCGTTGCCCGGCAGCAGCCGGTCCAGAAACCACAACCGCTGCTGCGCAAACGACAGCGGCGCCTCCGCCCCCGTCGTCCGTCGCGGAATCGTCGCCACCGCCCGCACCGGCGCAGCCACCCCCGCGCCGCCTTCTTCGGCGAGCAATCGCGCCAACAATTCGTCCTCTGCCGCCGCGTCGCTCATGGCTTCGTCGTCGCTAGCATCCGCGCCTTCTCTTCCGACGAGAGCGCCCGCATGCGCAGACGCACCCGTGCGTAGCGTTCCGCGTGCCCCCCCATCGGCTCCAACGCGACCAGCGCCCGCGCGCATCCCGCCGGCGTCGGGTCTTCAAAAAATCGCATCAACGGCAGCTCCACCAACACTTGCTCGCGAAACCGCGACACCAGTTGCGTCGCCAGCAACGAATGCCCGCCGAGCATGAAAAAATTGTCGTCGCGCCCCACCTTCACGCCGCCGAGCAGCTCCGCCCACAACGCCGCCACCAATTCCTCCAGCGGCCCTTGCGGTGGCGCCGCATCCGACGCGCCCACCACCGCCATCGGTGCGGGCAACGCGCGGCGATCCGTCTTCCCCGCCGGCGAGAGCGGCAGCGCGTCCATAAAAACCCACGCCGCCGGCACCATGTGCTCCGGCAACTGCGCCGCGAGCGCCGCCCGCAATTCCGCCACCGTCGGCGCGACGCCACGCGCCACGACATAGCCCACCAGCCGCGCATCACCCGGCGCGTCCGTGCGCAGCGTCACCACCGCATCCGCCACGCCCGCCTGCGCGCGGACCACCGCCTCGATCTCGCCCAGCTCTATGCGAAAGCCCCGCAGCTTCACCTGAAAATCCAGCCGCCCCAAATATTCCACTTCACCGTCCGCGCGCCAGCGGCCGAGATCACCCGTGCGGTAGAGTCGCGCACCCGCTACCGTCGGGTGCGGCACCCAACGCTCCGCCGTCAACTCCGGCCGTGCATGATAACCACGGCCAAGACCGACTCCGCCGAGAAAAACTTCGCCCGCCACGCCGATGGGCACTTCGCGCAACCCCGCATCCAGCACGTGGATTTCAATATTCGCGATCGGCCGCCCGATCGGCACCGGACCCGTGTCGCCGCGCCGAACCGCGTGCCACGTCACATCCACCGCCGCCTCCGTGGGGCCGTAGAGATTGTGCAGCGCGCAATTGAGTCTCGTATAAAAACGATCGGCTAGCTCACGCGGCAATTCCTCGCCTGAGCACACGACTAGCCGGAGCGACGTGCAGCGCTCGACACCGGGCGCATCGAGAAACGCGCGCAACATCGAGGGCACAAAATGCAGTGTCGTGATTTTCTCCGCCACGATCAGCTCCACCAACCGCGCCGGGTCGCGGTGCGCATCAGGCGCCGCGACCACCAACGTCGCGCCCGCCATGAACGGCCAGAAGAATTCCCACACCGACACGTCGAAGCTGAACGGCGTCTTTTGCAGCACGCGATCCGCCGGCGTCAACGGCAGCGCCGCCTGCATCCAAAGCAACCGGTTCAGGATTGCGGAGTGCGTGTTGACCGCGCCTTTCGGCCGGCCCGTCGAACCCGACGTGTAAATCATGTAGGCCGCGCTGTCCGCATGCAGCGCCGGCACCGTGGCCGCGGTCACCGCCGCGTCACCCTCCGTCTCCGCATCGA
This sequence comes from Opitutaceae bacterium, assembly GCA_025355125.1. Lineage (GTDB taxonomy): Bacteria > Verrucomicrobiota > Verrucomicrobiia > Opitutales > Opitutaceae > Tous-C4FEB. The sequence goes on from JANXLP010000490.1 coordinate 59,779, forward strand.
TTAAAAAAATCTCCGCCGGCGTCGCCGGCAATTGCCCCGCCAACGCGCCCGTCGTGATCACCCACGCCGCCGCCGCATCCGCAAGCATGTGCGCCACGCGCTCCGCTGGATAACCCGGATCGAGCGGCACATAAACCCCGCCCGCCTTCATCACCGCGTGCAACGCCACCACGAGTTCCACCGAACGCTCCAAATAAACGCCCACCCGCGTCTCCGCCGCCACGCCCCGCGCGCGCAACACCGACGCCAGCCGCGTCACGCGCGCGCCAAATTCCCCGTAGCTCACCTTCCCTTCACCAAAAACCAGCGCCGTCGTCTCCGCAGAAATCCGCGCCGGCCACTCGTGAATCCACGGCCCCGCCGGCCACACCCGCGCCGTATCGTTCCACCCGCGCAATTCCGCCGTCTCCGCCACCGATAACAACGGCAGCGCCGACAAACGTCGTTTCGGCTGCGCCGCCGCGCCCGCCAGCAGCGTCACATAGCGCGCCAGCAGCCGCTCCGCCGTCGCCCGGTCAAACAGCGCCGTGTTAAACTCCAGCGAGAGCCCGAGTCCGCCATCGCGCTCGCTCGCGCCGAGCGTGAGTTCGTATTTAGCCGTGCGCCCTTCCGCGTGTAGCGGCTCCAACGTTAGCCCCGCCACGCGCGCCTCGCCGACCGGCGAATTCTGCAACACCAAAAGCGTTTGAAACAGCGGCGGTCTCGCGAGATCGCGCGGCGGATTGAGCGCTTCCACGATCTGCTCGAAAGGCGCGTCCTGATGCGCGTAGGCGTCGAGCGTCGTCGTCCGCACCCGCGCCAACAGCTCCGTAAACAGCGGATCACCCGCCGTGTCCGCCCGCAGCACGAGCGTGTTGAGAAAAAGTCCGATCAGCGGCTCCGCTTCCCGCCGCGTCCGCCCCGCGATCGGCGTGCCCACCGCAAAATCCGTCTGCCCACTGTGTCGCAGCAGCCACGTCTCCCAGCCCGCCAGCAACACCATGAAGAGCGTCGCCCCCGCATTCCGCGCCTGCGTCGTCAACGCCCCGAGCACCGCCGCATCGAGCGTCACCGCGACCATTCCGCCCACATAAGTCTGCACCGGCGGACGCGCCCGATCCGTCGGCAGCTCTAGCACCGGCACCCCCGCGAGTTTCGTCCGCCAATAGTCCAACTGCCGCGCCAGTTCGCCACCGCGCAACCACGCGCGCTGCCACGCCGCGAAATCCCCGTAGCTCAACGCCAGCGCCGGCAACACTCGCCCCTCGTAGAGCGCGCCGAGCTCCCGCACGAGCACCCCCTCCGACCAACCGTCGAAGATCGCGTGATGAAACGTAAATCCGAGCACATGCTCATCCGCACCTACGCGCACCAAGCGCACCCGCCACAGCGGACCGCTGCCGAGGTCGAACGCCGTCGCCGCATCTGCCGCCAGCAGCGTTTTCCAATCACCGCTCTCGGTCACCGCCAGCGTCACCGGCGCCCCCGTCGCTTCCGTCTGCATCACCGCGCCCGCCTCTTCGCGAAGACCCGTGCGCAACGGCTCATGCCGCGCCGTCAAGGCCACCAACGCCGCCGCCAGACGTTCCGCCACGAGCGGCCCGCGCAGGCGCACCGCGAGTTGCAGGTGATTCGCCGCATTGCCCGGCGTCAGCCGTTCCAACAGCCAGAAACGCTGCTGGCCAAACGACGCCGGCGCCGGCCCGGTCCCATCGCGGGCCGTCAGCGGCGGCGGTGTGCCCGCACCGCCCGCCCGCTGCGCCGACACCCATTCCGCCAGCCCCCGCGGCGTGGGCGCATCAAAGATCGCGCGTAACGCCAGGCCCGGCGCCACCCGCTCTCGCAGCCTCGAGATTAACTTCGTCGCGAGTAACGAATGTCCGCCCAGCTCAAAGAAATTTCCATCCGCACCCACACGCCCGAGGCCGAGCACCTCCGCAAACGTGCCCGCCACCACGGCCGTCAGCGGTGAGCCATCAAGCGCGCAATCCGACGGCAGGCCCGCGTCACCTTCAGCATCCACTGCCGGCAGCGCCTTCTTGTTCACCTTGCCGTTCGGCGTCAGCGGCAGCGCCGCCACAAAAACCCACCCACCCGGCACCATGTGCTCGGGCAGGCGTTCGCGCGCCCACGTGCGCAACTCCGCCGCGCTCGCCGTCGCGCCCTCGCGCAGCGCGATCCACGCCGCCAGCTGCGTCACGTCGCGCACCGCGACCGCCGCCTCGCGCACGGCCGGATGCGCCGTCAACACCGCTTCGATTTCGCCCAGTTCGATGCGAAAACCGCGCACCTTCACCTGCTCGTCAATACGCCCCAGAAATTCCAGCCGCCCATCTTCGGCCCACCGCACGAGATCGCCCGTGCGATACAACCGCGCGCCCGGTTCGCGCGAAAACGGGTCCGGCATGAAACGCTCCGCCGTGAGTTCCGGCCGCCCCAGATAACCGCGCGCCAGACTCGCGCCGGCAATGCAAAGTTCACCCGCCACGCCCGGCGGCACGAGTCCACCCGCCGTGTCCAGCACCTGCGCCCGCGTGCCCGTAACCGGCCCGCCGATGGGCGCGTGCGTCTCGTCCGCGCGCAGTTCCGTCCACGTCGCCACGACCGCGTTTTCCGTCGGTCCATACGCGTTCACAAACCGCCGCGTCCCGTCGGCCCAGCGCTCCACCAAGCCCGGCCGGCACGCCTCGCCGCCCACGATCAGCAATCGCAGCGTCGCCCCCGCGCCCTCCGGCAAATGCGCCGCCGTGCTCGGCGGGAGCAACACGCAGGTGACGCCAAACGTCGCCAGCGTTTCCGCCAACGGCTCGCCCGGCCGCAACGCCTCAGCCGTCGCGCACACCAACGCCGCCCCGCTGCTCAGCGCCAGGCTCAGTTCCCACACCGAGGCGTCGAAACTCGTCGAGGCAAACTGCAGCACGCGATCGCCCGCGCCCAGTCCCGCCGCCTCCGCCTGAAACGCCGCCAGCGCCGCCCATGCCCCACGCGAAACGACCACGCCCTTCGGCCGCCCCGTCGAGCCCGACGTGTAGATCACATACGCTGCCTGCGCCGCCTCCACGTCCTCAACCACCGCGTTCGCTTCCACTTTTTCTGCGGCGCCTTCCTTCGCATTCAGCTCTTCCCAGATCAACACCGTGCGACCCTCGCCGCGCACGCGCTCCGCGTGCTCGCGCGGCGCGATCACCAACGCAGCCCCGCTGTCCGCCAGCATGAATTCAATGCGCGCCGCCGGATACGCCGGATCAATCGGCAGATACGCCGCGCCCGCGCGCACCACCGCCAACGCCGCTACCGGCCAATCCGTCGCGCGTCCAAAACACAGCGCCACGATTTTCTCGCGCACCGCACCCGCCGCCCGCAGTCGCTGCGCGATCCCCGCCGTCTGCGCTGCGAGCGCGGCATAGCTCATCTCACCCGCCGCCGAGATCAACGCCGGCGCCGTCGGCTGCCTGGCGGCTTTGCTTAAAAAGAGTCCCAGCCAATCCGGCGTCTCGGCTTTGCGCGCCGCGCCGCTCCACGCAGCGAGTTGCGTCAGCTCTGCCGGCTCCAGCAGACGAATCACCCCGAGTCGCGTCACTCCTTCACCCGCGGTGAGTTGCCGCACCGCCGCGCGAAACCGCACGGAGATATCCTCGCCCGCCGCCTTCGTTACACGCACGCCGTCGCACAACAACCGCACCGCCAATCCGCTTACGTCCGCCGCCGCGACCACCGTCAGCGGATAATGCGTGCGCTCCAAACTCCGCGCTTCGGCCAGCCTCAGTCCCGCCGGCAGCGCCTCCGCCGCCGCGCCCGCCCCCGGATAATTTTCAAAAACGAACAGTGTCTCAAACAACCCGCGCCCCGCCGGCACTTCGCTCCAGCCGCGCACGTTCGCCAACGGCGTGTGCTCATAAGTCCGCGCCGCCGCCAGCCGCGCCTGCACCGCCGCCAGCCATGCGCCCGCAGTCGCCACTGCCGGCACCGCCACGCGCAACGGCAGCGTGTTGATAAAAAGTCCCACCGTCTCCTCCGCCCGCGCCAACTCCGGCGGCCGCCCCGCCACCGTGCAGCCAAAAACCACCTCATCGCGCCCGCTCATCCGCGCCAACACCAGCGCCCACGCCGCCGTGGTCAGCGTGGCGAGCGTCACCCCGCGCGCCGCACTCCAGGTTTTCAACCGCGCCGTTTCTTCCGCACCAAAACCCGCCGACACTTCACACGGCGTGTCCTCACGATCACGATCCCCCGCTTCCACGCGGACCGGCAGCGGCGTCGGCTCATCAAAACCCGCCAGCTCACGCCGCCAAAAAGTCTCCGCCGCCCGCGCATCCCGCGTGCGCAGCCATTTTACGAAATCCCGATAACGCGGCGCGGCGGTCTGCGGTTGCGCCGCGCGGCCACTCACCGCCGCCGCATACGCCGCCAGCACGTCACGCAACACGATCGGCAGGCTCCATCCATCCATCAAAAGATGACTGTGCGTCCATACCACCTGCGTGCGCGCACCGCCAAGTGCGATCACCGTCAGCCGCAACAGCGGCGCCTGCGCCGGCGCAAAGCCGCGCGCCCGGTCTTCGGCAAGCCACGCCGACAACCGCACCGCCTGCGTTCCCGCGTCGTCCGCGCTCCAGTCGAGCGTCGCCACCGGCAC
>JANXLP010000575.1 GCA_025355125.1 Opitutaceae bacterium
CGCCCTCCGCCCGGTCTGAAACCGCCCAGCGCTACCGCCCAACACTCGTCTTTCACCCTTCCGCTCGAAAAAACCTTCTCCAATCTCCTGTTCTTGCCGTCAATTTTTCACCCGACGCCGGATTCCAAAATCTTTAAGCCCAACAGCCTACTAGAAGGATTCAACCGCGATCACGGCACGGATTTCTCCGTCAGCGTCGATTGCATGCCGGTCAACCTGCGCTCGCACGCGCACGGTCAGGGTTACGCCGATTTGAATTTTCCAACCGTTTCAGCAGAATGCTCCGCCGGCAATGGACGCGCGTCACGGGCGATTGCCGCGTCACGGTGCTCGCCTATCAGGCCAGGTGGCGCGCCACGGACCAGATTCCACTGCGCGCCGTTGAGGCCGGCCAACTTGACGACGGCGTGACGCCGGTGGAGCGCGTGAATCCACTCGTGCGCTCGCGCGGTGCCGAGCTCGGCGTGCGCATCTCGGCAGTGCCGGGGCTGGTGAGTGACGTCGCGGTGTGGGCGCTCGATCTCGACTCGGAGTTGGGTTTCGTCGGCGATTCGGGCGGCACGGAGCCGGCGCACTGGCGTGAAGTTCGCCAATTTTTACCGTGCTATGCCGTGGCTCGTGCTCGATGCGGATGTGGCCCTCACCCCAGCGCTATCGTGATGCACCCGACGCAGACCACATCGCCAATTCCGTCGCGGTGGTGGTCAGCGCAGGCGTGACCGTGGACGACCGCGCCAATTACGACATCGCCTATTTCTACGCCTCACGGCTGCGCGGAGAAGGGGCGCGGGGAATCGACGACATTCATTTCCCTCCGGCGGAGCCACGCACGCTACGGTTCACGGTGACGCGCCGATTTTGAGCGTGCCTGCGGCCGATCTTTAGTGGGTGTGGACGGCTCGCTACGCTGAATCGGTCCGGACGGATGCAGGGAAAATTGGCTTTAATATTGGGTGGGAGTGCGTCTGCGCCGAACCGCGATGCGAATCACGATACGATTCTTGTGATCCTGATTTCAAAATTCCCCGTCATGATTTCCCTCTCATTTAAAAAAGCCCGGCGGCTCGTTCTGCTCACCGCGTCCTTTGCCTGCCTCTTGCCGCTCAGCGTGCAAGGCGCGCCATCGGACCGACTGAACGAGGCTATCGTGCTGACGCCGCAACCGGGTGCGACGCGCGAAGACGCGGACATTGCAACGTGGCAGGCGCGCGCCCGCGCCGCAGGTGCGAAGGCCAATGGTTTCGAGCGGCTCGGTTGGGCGTATGTGGCCAAGGCGCGGCGCACGCTCGATGCCGGTTACTATAAGCTCGCCGAGAAAACGACCGATGTGATGGACACGAAATTCGGGGCGAGCGCGGAAGCCCGCCTGCTGCGCGGACATGTTTTCCACAACCTCCATCGCTTTGCCGAGGCCGAGACGCTGGCGCGCGGGCTCGTCGCCGAGCGCGGGCTCGCGAGCGATTACGCCCTGCTGTGCGACGCGCTGATGGAACAGGGTAAACTCACCGCAGCGATCGAGGCGTGCCAGCAACTCGTGGATGTGCGTCCGGGGGTCGAAGCCTACAGCCGGATCGCGCATCTGCGCTGGCTCAAAGGCGATCTCGCCGGCGCGACGGCGATGATGGAAACGGCGGAGCGCGCGGTGAGTCCGCGCGAGGCGGCGACCCGCGCGTGGTTGCTGGCGCGGTTGTCGGGTTACTATTTACAGAGTGGTGATGTGGCGCGTGCGCTCGCAGTCGCGGAAAGCGCGATCGGCGCGGAGGGTTCGTATCCGCCGGCGCTGCTGGCGCGCGGGCGTGCGCTGCTGGCGGTTGGAAAAAGTGCCGATGCGGTCGCGGTGCTCAGGCAGGCGGCCGAGCTGAACCCCCTGCCGGAATACCAGTGGTGGCTGGCGGATGCGCAGCGCGCCTCGGGTCACGACGCGGATGCCGCCACGACGGAACAAGCAATCCGGATGCACGGTGAAGCGAGCGATCCGCGCACGCTCGCGCTGTTTCTCGCCACGCGCGGGGAGTCGGCCGGCGAAGCCGTGCGACTGGCGCGCGAAGAACTCGCGAATCGCGCCGATGTGCTCACGCACGACGCTCTCGCCTGGGCGCTGGCCGCCAAGGGTGACGTCGCGGGTGCCCAGGCGGAAATCGCCCTCGCGGGTGCCGAGCACACCCGCGACGCGCGCCTGCTCTGGCACGCGGGCGAGATCGCCCTGGCCACCGGCGACCACGCGGCGGCAGAGCGTGCGTTTTCCGAGGCCGGGCCTCTGGCGGCCACACTTACACCGAGTGAGCGCTCCAGGCTCACGCAGCGTCTCGGCACCGCAGTGGTGCTGGCGCGCTGACACCTATTTTCCGATGCCCCCGCATCGCAATCAAAGACAACCCAACCAATACAATGAAAACGTTCAGAAAGTTAGTTTCCGCGAGTGCGCTGGTCGCCCTCGTCGTGTCCCCCGCGTTCTTTCCGCAACCCGTGCTCGCCTCGAGTCACATGGATGCGCCGCTCATCACGCTCGATCCCGCCGCCAATACGACCGACGTGTATGCGTTCCTGACCCAACGCAACGGCGTGAAATACCTCCAGGTCGCCCTCGGCGTTTACCCGCATGAGGAACCCGGCATCGGCCCGAACAAATATAATTTCGACGACAATGTCCTTTACCAGGTCTTCCTGTCGCGCGGTGCGGACCTCGCCACCGGTGCCGATTCGGTTGCCTACCAGTTCCAATTTTCCACGGCCTACAAGACCCGCGAGACCATTCTCCAGAGCTATGTGGGCGTCGTCG
>JANXLP010000591.1 GCA_025355125.1 Opitutaceae bacterium
ATGCGCGGTGGCCGGGAGACTACGCGGGATCGAGCCGGGCGCGGAGGCGGCGGCCCACTTCGTCGAGGGTGTAGGGCTTCTGGAGGAAATCGTGCTGGCCGATCTGTCGGAATGCGGCACGCGACTCGGGTGTGATATGGCCGCTGATGATGAGGACGGGCAACTGCGGGCGGCAGAGGCGGATCACCTTGAGCACCTCGATGCCGGTGGCGCCGGGCATATTGAGATCGAGGAGGACCGCATCGAAGACGCGGGACGGATCGCTGATGAGTTCGATGGCCTCCAGGCCCGAGGCGGCGGCGGTGGTTTCGTAGCCCTTGCCGGTGAGGGCGGCGCTGAGGAGGGCGCGAAGGGAGGCTTCGTCGTCCACGATGAGCAGCGACTCGCTGCCACCGGGAAACTCGCCGCGGACGGGTGCGGCGAGGAGCACGGGCGTCTCGGCTGCGAGCGGCAGATAGACGCTGAAGGTGCTGCCGGTGCCGAGCGTGCTTTCGACGGAGATACAGCCGTGGTGCGCGACGACGATGCCGTAAACGACGGCGAGGCCGAGGCCGGTGCCCTGGTTGCCGGGCTTGGTGGTGAAGAACGGTTCGAAGATGCGGGCGCGCACCTCGGGGGTCATGCCGGTGCCGGTGTCGCCTGCCTGGAGGCAGGCGTAGTCGCGGGTGGGATCGACGCCGGGGAGGTTGAGCGTGGCGCCGGATTGGGGGAACGTGCGGAGCGTGATCACGCCGCCGCCCGGCATCGCGTCGCGGGCGTTTACACAGAGATTGAGGATGATCTGCTGGAGCTGATTCTGGTCGGCGAGGAGCGCGGGGAGGCGTTCTTCAAGCGCGAGATTGATGCTGACGGTGCGCGGGAACGTCTCGGCGAGCAGGGCGACGAGGTCGCGCACGAGCTGGTTGAGATCGACCGGGGCGAAGCGCACCTCGGCCTTGCGGCTGAAGGTGAGGATCTGGCGCACGAGGCCGCTGGCGCGCTGGGCGGCGCGATGGATTTCGCGGAGGCTTTTTTGGAGAACGGCGGGCGTGGGCGTGCCCTGCTGGCAGAACTCGGCGTAGCCGTTGATGATCGCGAGGAGGTTGTTGAAATCGTGGGCGATGCCGCCGGCGAGCGTGCCGAGGCTTTCCATTTTGTGCGATTGGCGGAGCTCGTGCTCGAGCTTCTTGCGCTCGGTGACGTCTTCACGGAGGCAGAGGTAATTGGTGATCTCGCCGGTAGGGCTGCGCAGGCAGGAGGCTTTGACGGATTCCCAGACGATGGAGCCGTCGCCACGCTGCGTGGAGAGTTCGCCGCGCCATTCGCCGCCGTCGCGGAGGGTCTGCCAGAATTCGTTGAACGCGGCTTCGGAGGAATGGCCGTCGCGGAGAACCTGCGTGGAGTTGTCGAGAAAATCCTCGAGGGTGCGGCCGCTCATCTCGGTGAATTTCGAGTTCACGTATTGGGCGCGACCATCGACATCGGTGATGACGATGGAAACGGGGGACTGTTCGACGGCGCGCGAGAGGCGGTAGAACTGTTCCTCGGCGAGGCGCTGGCGCGTCATGTCGCGGCCGACGGCGCGGATGGCGATGAGGGTGCCGGCGGCGTCGCGCAGGGCGGTCTCTTCCCATGCGAACCAGCGGACGCCCTGGGCGGTGAACCAGCGTTGCTCGGTGAGGGGGCGGGCGGTGGCGAGGCCGGTGGTGAAGGCGGCGACGTCGTCAGGATTTAAAAAGCTGATGACCGGCGTGCCCACGAGCTGCGCGGCGGTGCGGCCGAACTTGCGCGAGAAGGAGAGATTGGCCGCGAGGATGTGTCCGGTGCAGTCGCGCGTGTAGGCGCAGTCCGCGCTGTTGACCCACGGGCCGAGGTAGTCGGTGGGCGGAGGCAGGGCGGGATCGACGCAGGTATCGCTCAGGGCGGCGGGCATTAGAAGTAGGGTATCGGTCCGGCCGGAGCAAACTTGAGGGGTAGACGAAGGGGCGGTCGCAAAAATCAGACGGCGGCGGGGAGGCGCTCGCGTGGATCGGCGACGGTGGCGATGGTGGATTTTTCCATGGCGACGGCGTAGTGGCGGAGCGCGGTGACGGTCTCCTCCATCACGGGCGTTTAGGTCTCCACGAATTTCTGGAGCGCGTCGGAGTTGTGGCCGGTGAGGATGTCGTTGATGACGGCTTTGCCGGCGACGGTGAGACGGAGAAACGGCGGTTGGACGGTGTCGCCGAGTCCGGCGAGGTGGGTGGCGGCGAGCTGGCGGGTGGCATCGTAGGGTTTGATACCGGCCTCGATCTCGTCGGGGTCTTTCTGGCGGAGGAGGGTCTGGAGGGAAATCTGTGCGGCGACGAGCTGGTCGAGCGCGAGGTGCGAGCGGCGGAGGCCGGCGGAAACATCGGCGGTGATGCGGCTGTCCTCGACGTGGGTCGTCCGCACGAGCAGGGCGCCCGCGAGCGCCACGAAGGCGGTGAGCCCGAGCGAAACGACGCCGAAGGCGAGCAGCCGACTGCGGATGGAGGCGGGGGGACGCATGGTGGGCGCGTGGTGAGCGCGGGGGACCGCGGGAAATTATTGCGCGAGCTTGGACAGGCTCAGGCCCACGACGAGTGAACCGACGGGCTTGTCGCCATCGAGCACCGGCACGGCGATCTGGACTTGGCGCTGGCCGCTGGACTCATCGATCTCGATGGGGCCGATCCAGGTTTTTCCGGTCATGGGCACGTCGTGCTTCGGCTTGCCCTTGTGCGACCAGTTGGTGGTTTTTGCGATGAAGCCGACCTTGAGGCCGGCGGCGTCGGAGACGAAGGCCTCGGTGATGAAGTCGTTTTTGTTTGATTTGAGAAACTGGCCGACGGGATTTTTGGCGAAGGTGCGGACCTGGGGATCGAGCACGGTGAGGGCGCGCCAGATATCCTGAGTGAGGGCGAGCTGGTCGGGCGGGGTGGTGGCGTTGTGGGCTTTCACGGCATCGACGACGACGGGATCGGAGGCCCACGCGGCGATGAGCTTGAGCTCGGCATCGAGCTTGGCCTGGACGGCGGGCTCGAAGGTTTGGGCGAAGGCGAGGGAGCGGACGAGGAGGAGGGCGAGAAGGGCGGAGAAATGGAATTTCATGGGAGCGGGAGAAGGAGGTGGATGAGCGGGCGGGAAGCATCAAAACACGACTTGGAGGCGGGTGAGGAAGCGGCCCTCGTTGCTGAGCGGACCGGCGGGATCGCCGAGCATGTAGTTGAAGGTGAGTTTGAGATCGTCGCCCTTGATGAGGTAGTTGGCACCGATGACCCAGGAGCTGCCGGTGTTGCCGCCGATGCGGGTGTTGGCGTTGTAGGTCTCGTAGCGGACGACGGCCTGAAGTGTTTTCGGGATCACGAAATACCCCGCGATGGCGGAGCAGCCGTCGGAGGTGGTGTCGGTGCCGGTGAGCCGGTTTTGGAGGGAATGGAGGTATTCGGTGCCGAGGTCGAAGGCGCCGAGGATGAGCTGGCTGTCGAGCCCCCAGGCGGTGCGGCGGCCGGTGAAGGTGCCGGTGTCGTTGGACCAGTAGCCGTTGGTGCCGACGGAGAGTTTGTCGGCGCCGC
>JANXLP010000597.1 GCA_025355125.1 Opitutaceae bacterium
CACCGTCAGCGTCGCCGTGGCGCCCGTGAACCAATGTTCATGCAGCCCGGCGACGAGATTACTCTGGTGCGAGGTCTTGCCCATTTTCGGTGCGGGGTTTTCCGAGACCCAGTTCCAGCCATCGCCACCGCTGCTGCCCGGATTTGCCCCCACCGGCAGATCGTCATCGACCCAGTTTACGAGCGAGCCATTGGCCACAAACGCGCGCGCCGCAAACGCTCGCCGGCCATCCGGCCACGCGATCTCCGCTTCGACCCACTGCGTGCCGTTGCGCTTGGGCGTGATGGTGTAGGTGGCGCCGAACGCGGGTTCCTGATCGCCCGCTTCCCACACGACCCGCGCGTCGGCCAGTGGCTCGCCTTCAATCTGGAGCGTGAACGTAGTCGGCTGATTAAGCTGCACCGCCGCCGAGGGCATTTCGATTTTCGCCTGCGCCGCGCGCCACGGCCTCGCTTCCGCCCGGCTCTGCGCCGCTATCACGGCGCTCGCTAAAAATCCCCGCGCTTGGTTCACCGTGATGTATTCTGTGCTCACATTAAACGCGTCGCTCCACCGATCATAAAACGCATAGGAATCGGTGACCGCGCTGTCTTTGGGGTAAGTGAGTTCCTGTAGATCCGCGCGCGAGAATGTCGTTTGAATATTGCCGATGGGAATGCCCGTGGGCGGCAATACGCGCCGGTCGTTTTGCGCATACTGGCTGACGATCTCTCGCTGGCGCTTCGTCCCGAGTCCCGTGAGAAACGTGACGTTCACGGGATTGCTCCCACCTTCAAAATTCATCGCGCCGACGAGCGCGTCGAGATACTCCGGGCGCGGATCGATTTGATACGCGACCGCCATGTCCGACGCCTGATCGAGCGAGAAATACCAACCGCCGCCGCGCACCACTTTGGTCGGAAGCGGAAACGGCGTGGCGTAGGCGTTTTTTTTCGACCAATCGAGGACATCATCCGCCGCAGACAACACCTGGCCTTCGCAAATTTTGAGATATCGTGCATCCAGTTTCTCCAGCGGCACTCGCCCACTCCGCGCAGCGAAGGCATAGCTGCGGATCGCGTTGCCCCACGCCTCCGACATGCGCCACCAGCCCCAGCGAAACGTCGAGGGATGCGCGGGATTCGGCAACCAGGCGAAAAGTTTCTCCTGATACTGTTGCTCGCCTGTCGCCAACAGGAGTTCGCAGGCGGCCCATACCAACTCGTCGTTGTGCGTGTAGTGATCTCCGTAAAACGTGATTTTCTGGTAAGCGCCTTCTTTGCCGTGCTTCGCGATGGCCCTCATTAAAAACTGCCAGCCGAGCTCCGCCTGCTGGAGATACTTCGCCGCGACTTCCGGGTAATGTTTCTTAAAAAGCGGCGACGAAGCGCACTGCGCGAGGGCTGCGACGGCGGCGGCGGTGACTGCGGTATTTTTTGGCCACACGACCTGGGTATCACCGTGCTCGGGCAAGACCCCGGATTCGTATTCACGCATTTTCGGATAAACCAAAAAATAAAAGCCCCCATCGCTGTCCTGCATCTTGGCGAGGAAATCGGCCTCCCATTTCGCCTCTTGCAGCAAATCGGGAATGCCGTCGCCGCTCTCGGGAATACCGAGATTGTCGAGCTGCGCGACGCCCGCCACGGAATCGACGGTGAACATCAGATAATGAATCAACGCCGTGCTGTTGATCGTATATTTGCTGTAGTCTCCGGCGTCATGATGTCCGCCCGACACATCGACGGTGCCCAGTTTCACGAAGGGAAAAAGTTGCGCCGACTCGCGGGTAAATTTGGGTGCAGTCTGCGCGGGATTGTCGGGGCTCGGCAGCTCGGCATAGGCCGCGATCTTATCCCAGGTGAATGCAAATTTATCGTCGGGTGTTGCGGCGGGAATCTGCGCCAGCGCCAGATGACACGCTTCGTGGCCGTAGCGGGTGAAGGGCAATTTCTCATCCGCGCCGCAGCGCTGGTGGTAAAGCCCGAGCGCATACGTGCGCAGAAAACCCATCGCGATGCCGGGATTGATAAGAAACGGCAGCGACGCGCCGAGACCTGGAACCTGGAGTTGATATTCCCCGGGTTCGGCGAACTCGGTAAAATCGGCCACGAGCACCGCCTGATACGGAATCGGCGAAGTCTTGTAGCCGATATCGGGGCGCGCAGTGAGTTTGCCTTGATATGCGGCGGCGCCGGTCCGGGTGTTCACCAAGGTGAAACCAGCGTCTGCGGAAATGGGCATCTCACCCATGTCGCCGAGATAGTAACCGATCATCGCTTTCTTCGGTAAGGCCGGCACGTAACCCTCTTGGTTGACGTGGATCGCCGGGCTATAGCGCCGAGGATCGGCGTTCGCACTCCAGCTCGCGCCCGGTTTCCCCAACACGCCCTGGGGATCGCGCACTTCGACCATCCCGGCGGATGCTTCGAGATCAATGGGCGCCGCGAGCCTCAGATAAAGTTGGGTGGCGATGCGCGTATCGCGCGGAGTCGCCAGCGGAGCGTAGATGGGCCGGCGCTTCCAGCCGGAGCTGGCCATTTTCACACCACGTCCGGCGAAGGTGATATCGAGCGCGCTGAGCGTGCGCGCCGGCGCGAGGTCCATGGCCTTGGCGAAGATCAACGTGAGCTCCAACAGCGTCGGGGAAAGTATCCGCAGCGTCCAATCGCCCGAGGCAGGCAGGCTAAGCGCGCGAGTGTCCGTCGCGCTCCGCATCTGCGCACGCAGATGGGCGCAAGTGAGGAAGAGAGTGCAGAGAAAGAGAAGTGGACGGATCGACACGCATCCCTTCGGACCCAAAAAAAGCGGCCGGGGTCGTGGGGTGGTTACCCCGTTCGACTCCGACCGCTTTGACGTTCGCTGGTCAGGTTAACGTGTCCGTTTAGTTCCCGGCCGACGCCTTACCAGCGGCGTCCCAAATGGCGCGACCGTCGTAAAGGG
>JANXLP010000691.1 GCA_025355125.1 Opitutaceae bacterium
GCGCCCTCCCGATGATGTCCCCGGCCACCAACGAATCTCGAGCACCCACGGCATTTACGCTCGCCGGTTTGGTCTCATTGGCTGGCGGACTATGGCTGATGCTGTGGTTTTGGCGCGGTGGCATGGCCTACGATACAACGAGCGGAGTTTGGACGGCGCTCGCCGACGATCTGGCGCGCGGTGATTTTTACCGCCCGGTGGACGGCTCACTCGGCTATGGCGGCACCCGCTACATGCCCGTGTTTTTCTCGCTGCACGCCGCCCTGATACGTGTGGGCCTCACGCCCGCACTGGCCGGATTATTTCTCACGGTCGCGTCCATCACATTCCTCGCCGTGGGAGTGCGCTTGTTGATGCGCAGATTCGGAGCCCATTCAGCTTTCGCCCTACCTGCACTGTGTCTGCTCCCCGCCAGCATCGCCTTTCAACTCCTCACGGTATCGGTGAAAGGCGACCTGCTCGCCGCCGCGTTTAGCATCTGGGGTTTGGCGTTCGCCAAACAATGGATCGAGACACCCTCCGCACGGATCGGTTGGTTGACCGCCGCATTTTTCGCAGCGGCCCTGCTCACCAAATTCACCGCCGGTTTCGCCCTCGCCGCCACGCTGCTTTGGCTGCTCCGCCGTCGCCATTTTTCGACCGCCGCCCCACTGCTCGTCGGCACCGTCGGACTCGTCGTGGCCGCACTAGCCGTCGTCCATGTCCTCAGCGCGGGCCGCATCGTCGAATCTTTCCGCGTCTGCGCCACAGGTGGGTTAAATGCCGGCTACGCTTGGAAATTCCCGCTCTGGTTTGCCGGAGTAGCCGCACAAGATCCTTTCTTCACCACCCTCTTCGCGGCGGCCATTTTCGCCGCCGTGCGGCGCGTGCGACGAGTGGGGATGGATCTACTCGGCGTTTATTTTACGGTCACGACCGTAGCGACCCTTTTCATTTTCGCCTCTCCCGGCACCGATTCCAACCACCTCATAGATCTACTCGGCTCCTCGGTGGTGCTGCTGGCGACTGAATTGAGCCAAGGCGGCTCCGCTCGAGCCGTTCCCTGGGCCTCTGGGGTTTTTGCCGCCGCCATCGCGGTAACCTGGCTGCCCGGCGCGCCCTCCGTTCGACACTTCTTCATCGACAAGGGCCGCCCGTCCCTAGCCGCCGTGGAAGCACTCGCCCGACGCCTGCCTCCCGGCGCCACCCACCGAATGCTCTCTGAAAATCCCCTCGTGCCCATCGCCCTGGGCCAACGCCCCGAGGTAATGGATGCTTTCAGCCTGCGCCTGTTGGCGGCACGCGCCCCGGACGTGCAGGCCAAATTTCTAGCCGACCTGCAGGCCCGACGATACACGTCGGTCGTGCTGATGGACTGGTCGGGGGCGAACGAACATGAACTACCCGCGGCGCTTTTGAGACACACCTCGCCGGGAGTTCGCCATTTTTATGGCGAGGTGCATTTCCCGAAAAACTTCCTCGAGACCTTGCAGGCTAACTATCGTCTCAGTTTCGTAGTGGCACCCTTTGTCGTCTTTGAACCGGTGCCACCCCTCGCAACCCCGGCACTTCGCAACGCTCCGTAAAAAATAAAACCCGCGCCAATCACGGCGCGGGTTTGATCGAAAATTTTAATATCCTCGGTCGGCTTTACCCGTGGGTTTAGCCAAACAATTCCGTGGACTTGAAGAAGCGCGCCAGCTCGATCGCCGCGTTCTCATCGGTGTCGGAAGCATGGCAGACGTTCTTCATCATCTCGGTGCCGAAGTCACCGCGGATCGTGCCCTTGGCAGCTTTGCGGGAATCGGTTGGCCCGAGGAGATCACGGACCTTGGCGACGATGCCCGGGCCCTTGAGCGCGAGCATGATCACCGGACGCGAGCTCATGAAAGCCTCGATCTCAGGGTAAAACGGCTTGCTCGCCACGTGCGCGTAATGTTCGCGCAGCACGGTCGGATCCAGCCGGGTCATCTTGCACCCGATGATCTCAAAGCCCGCGCTCTCGAAGCGCTGAATCACATTTCCGACATGCTTTTGGTCCATGCAGTCGGGCTTACAAATGACGAAGGTTTTATCCATAATCCTTCAACAAATAGCCGCCCACCACCGATGGGAAGCCTCTTTTTCCCCCCTGCCCCACTAGCGCACGGTAATCCGCTGAAGCCCGCTAAAGTGTTTTCGGGCAAGGCCGGCATTATTTAATGGCTAACTGAGCGCTGCCGTGCAGGGTGG
>JANXLP010000725.1 GCA_025355125.1 Opitutaceae bacterium
ACAATACAGCGCCAGCGGCCCTTCGCTCAGGCGCTCGTTGAGCGCATCGAGGTCGGTGCAGTCGGCCAGCAGGCCGCGCCATTGGAGGTCTTCGATCAGGTTCATTCGGAGGGTGGTCAGTAAACGGAAGCGGCGCGGCGGCGCGCAAGAGCGTTTCTAATGGCGAGCGCTGTGAAAGTAGAAATGCGCCTCCTAGTCGGAAAAACGGTTTGCGGCGGTGCCGGGGCGGGGTCTAGCTCACCCTTCCTGCAAGCGGGAATCCTTCCCGAAAATTTCCTCTCAATCCAAATCCATCCCACCATGCCTATCGCCGTCGGTTCCAAAGCCCCTGATTTCACCCTCAAGTCCAAGACCGCCGACGGCCTCGTGGACATCAAGCTGAGCGCCAATTTTGGCGTGAAGCAGACGGTGATCCTGTTCTTCCCATTAGCCTACACCGGAGTCTGCACCCAGGAGATGTGCGACCAGACGAGCGGCCTCGGCGACTACGAGAAGCTCGGCGCCACGGTTTACGCGATCAGCGTCGATAGCCCCTTCACCCTGGAGGCCTGGGCCAAAACGAACAAGATCGGCATCACGCTCCTTTCCGACCTCAACAAGGAGACGACCAAAGCCTACGATGTGCTCTTCCCCATGCTCGCTGGCGTCGGCGATACGTCCGCCCGCGCCGCGTTCGTGGTCGGTAAAGATGGCGTCGTGAAATACGCGGAGCAGACCGCCACGCCGAAAGATCTACCCAACTTCGACGCGATCAAGGCCGCCCTCGCCAAATAATCCGAGCCACGTTCACGGCACGCGCTTCCTTTTAATCGAGAATCGAAAATCCCAACTCCATGAGCTTTCCCAATCCGTTTAACACGCTCCAGACGTTCTCCGCCAACGGCGAATCGCACTCGTTCTACTCGTTGCCCGCCCTCGAAAAGGCCGGCTACAACGTGAGCAAGCTGCCGGTCTCGATTCGGATTGTGCTGGAGTCGCTGCTCCGCAATTGCGACGGCAAGCGTGTCGCCGAGCCCGCCATCAAGGCGCTCGCGACGTGGGCGGCAAGGGCTGACCGCACGGAAGAAATCCCCTTCGTCGTCGCGCGTATCGTATTACAGGATTTCACCGGCGTGCCGCTCCTCGTGGATCTCGCGGCGATGCGCTCGGCCGTCACGAAACTCGGCAAGAACCCCAAGATCATCGAGCCACTCGTGCCGGTCGATCTCGTCGTTGACCACTCGGTGCAGGTGGACTTCGCGGGCAGCGCTGATGCACTGGCGAAGAACCTCGAACTCGAGTTCTCGCGCAACCGCGAACGGTACCAATTCCTAAAGTGGGGCATGCAGGCGTTCGATACCTTCAAGGTTGTTCCTCCTGGCATCGGCATCGTGCACCAAGTGAACTTGGAGTATCTTGCGAAGGGCGTCCTAAATGCCGGCGCGATTTACTATCCCGACACGCTCGTCGGCACCGATTCGCACACGACCATGATCAATGGTCTCGGCATTGTGGGCTGGGGCGTGGGTGGCATCGAGGCTGAGGCCGGCATGTTAGGCCAGCCGGTGTATTTCCTCACGCCTGACGTCGTCGGCGTTTATCTCACCGGCGCGCTGCGCGAAGGCGTCACCGCGACCGATCTCGCGCTCACACTCACGCAACAACTCCGTAAGGCGAAGGTCGTCGGTAAGTTCGTCGAATTCTACGGTCCCGGCGCCGCCGCGCTGCCAGTTGTAGACCGCGCCACCATCGCCAATATGGCACCCGAATACGGTGCGACTATGGGCTTCTTCCCGATCGACGCCGAGTGCGTCAATTACCTCCGCGCCACCGGCCGCGACACCAAGCAGCTTGCCCTCTACGAGGCCTACTACCGTGCGCAGAATCTCTGGGGTATTCCTGAAAAAGGTCAGATCGAGTATTCGACCGATGTCTCGCTCGATCTCTCGACGGTTGGACCGAGCGTCGCCGGTCCGAAGCGTCCGCAGGACCGCATCGAGCTCTCGAAGATGAAGCAGGAGTTCATCTCGGCCTTCTCAAAGCCGGTCGCCGAAAACGGCTTTGGTAAAAAGGCCGAGGAATTCTCGACCGTGACCGTCGACATCGGCGGCACCAAGCTTGGCCACGGCTCCGTGCTGATCGCCGCGATCACGAGCTGCACCAACACCTCCAACCCGAGCGTGATGCTCGCCGCCGGTCTCCTCGCCAAGAAGGCCGTCGCCAAGGGGCTCAAGGTGAACCCGCTCGTGAAATCGTCCCTCGCACCCGGTTCGCGTGTCGTCACCGACTACCTCGATAAGACTGGCCTCACGCCTTATCTGGACCAGCTCGGCTTCCAGACGGTCGGCTACGGTTGCACGACCTGTATCGGCAACTCGGGTCCACTCTCGGCGCCGATCGAGGAAGCCGTCGTTAAGAACGATCTCGTGGCGGCCTCGGTCCTTTCCGGTAACCGCAATTTCGAGGCGCGCGTTCACCAAAACATCAAGTCGAACTTCCTGATGTCGCCTCCGCTCGTCGTCGCGTTCGCCCTCGCGGGCCGCGTCGATATCGATCTCTCGACCGAGCCGCTTGGTAAAGATCAGGCCGGTGCCCCCGTCTTCTTGAAGGATATCTGGCCCACGCTGCAAGAGGTGCGCGACCAGATGCAGGCCGCCCTCAAGCCCGAGGTATTCCGCCGTCTCTACATCAACTTCGCCGAGCAAAATCCGAAGTGGAACGAGATCCCGTCCACGACCGGCAATGTTTACGCCTTCGAGGAGAAATCGACCTACATCCAGGAGCCGCCGTTCTTCACGAACTTCTCGCTCACGCCCGGCTCGATCAAGCCCATCACCGGGGCGCGAGCGCTGGGCATCTTCGGCGACTCCGTCACGACCGACCACATCTCGCCGGCCGGCGCGATCAAGAAGAGCTCGCCCGCCGGCAAGTTCCTACTCGAAAACGGCGTCACGTTTGAAGACTTCAACTCCTACGGCTCACGTCGTGGCAATGATCGCATCATGACCCGCGGCACGTTCGCCAACGTCCGCATCAAAAATCTGATGCTCGGCGGAGAAGAGGGCGGCAACACCATCGGTGCCGATGGCGTGAAGACTTCCATCTACGACGCGTCGATGGCCTATCAGAAAGCCGGGACGCCGTTGATCATCCTCGCCGGTCAGGAATACGGCACGGGTTCTTCCCGCGACTGGGCGGCCAAGGGCACGAACCTCCTCGGCGTCAAAGTCGTCGTCGCACAGAGCTTCGAGCGTATCCATCGTTCCAACCTCGTCGGCATGGGCGTGCTGCCCCTGCAGTTCAAGGACGGCACGACGGCACAGACGCTGAAGCTCGACGGCACGGAGACCTACGACGTCGTCGGCCTCGACGGCTCGATCAAGCCACAGCAGGACCTCACGCTGAAGATCACCCGCACGGGCGGTGCGGTCGAAGACGTGGTGGTGCGCTGCCGCATCGATACGCCCATCG
>JANXLP010000726.1 GCA_025355125.1 Opitutaceae bacterium
CACCGCCGCCGCCGCCCGCGGCCTCGCTTGCATCCTCGCCACGCAGATCGTCACCCCCGACGGCCGCCGCACCGTGTGGTGCCAGCAGCACGACGCCCTCACGCTCGCGCCCACCTCCGCGCGCAACTACGAGATGCCCTCGCAATCGAGCGGTGAGAGCGCCGCTATCCTGCTATTCCTCCTGCGCCTGCCCGATCCCTCTTCAGAAATCGTGACCGCCATCCACGCCGCCGCCGCGTGGTTCGAAAAAACCGCGCTTAAAGACGTCGTCTTCAAACCCACGCCCGATGGCACCGGCCGCCACCTCATTCCGGCGCCCGGAGCCACGCCGCTCTGGCCGCGCTACTCCGAGATTGGCACCGACCGACCGCTCTTCGGCGACCGTGACAAAACTATTCACGACAACATCGACGGCATCTCCAAAGAGCGCCGCAACGGCTACGCGTGGTTTGGCGACAACCCCAAGCGCGTCCTCGCCCACTACGCCAAGTGGGCCAAGGGCCAGGCCAAAAAGCACTGAGTCCAGATGGGCAGGCGCTCCGAAGGTGGGCCGTGCGCTCCGTGCGTGGCCAGTCCTACCTTGGGCGTCCGCTCTCCACCCAAAGCCCGCGCCCACGCCCTCCGTTCTCTCAACTCTCACCTTTCAACTCTCAACCTCTCCGTCTCCTACGGCACCACCATAAACCCCACCCGGAACTGATCCGGCCGGCGGATATTATAATCGAGCAGGCTCTCGCCCCAGCCGTTGAAATACTGCACCAGCACGCGCCCGCCCAGTTCCGGGAAAAATGAGTCGAGCGGCCACGAGGCATTGAGTTCGCCACTGCCATAGCCGGAGCTCGTGCCCTTGCGCAGGCTCGCCGTGACCTTGAAACCGTTGCGATGCTCCGCGCTCACGAGCCATTCCACGTAGCCGCGGTAGCGCTCGAGATCCGGGTTCTCCTCCTTGTCGAGATAGCTGATGATGCGCGGACTCACCGCGAACTGCCAGCCGTGCGGCAGTTTCCACGCGACCGTCGGTCGGAAATAAAACGTATTCAGGCTGCGCGATTTCGGCAGCGCCTGCCCGTTGGATTCGTGTTGCACACCCGCCTGCACGCCCAGTCGGTCGAACCAAGGCGACTTCACGTCAAACGCATCTTTGCCGTAGAACAAAGTCGGCTTGTAGCTCGTGTCGTAAAACGGCTTCGAGAGCGACTGCAGGTCCCACAGCGTGGTCTGCGTGTAGGCGAAATAGAGATCCTGCCACGGCTTCGACACATTACCCGTCGGCCTCAGCGGGCGGAATTTAAAACTGAACTGGAAGCGCGCGTTGATGCGCTCGTTCGCACCCACCGAGAAATAGATCGGTTCGTAGGGCAGCAGATGCCGGCGCATCTTGTCGAAAGCCGTATCCTGGCTCAGATCGCGCGGCTGGTTCTCCATCGCCTTCTCTGCATTTTCCATCGCTTTCGGGGTGATCCTCACCGTCGCCGCCGGCACCGCGATGAACATGATCGGATTGGTCTGCGGTTCCATGATGCGCATCGAGACATTTCCCGCCAGCGTGTCCGGCACCATCACCGTCAGCGTCGTCCGCGTGAAACTCATCGGCAGCAACTCGATCTCCGTGCCCGTCGCGATGTCCACCACGCCCACCGGCAGCGTCCGCTGCTCCGTGGGGCTCGCAAAGGTCGCCGTCATCGTCGCCGGAAACTTGAAGGTCGCCGCCGTGGCGGACGGGTTGTTCAGATAAAGCGTCACGCGCATGACCTTGCCCGCCTGCACGGGTTCGGCGGGCGGCACGAGGAGCGTTTCGAACTGCGCACGGGCCACCGTGGCCAGCGCGGCGAAAATCAGGAGCGATATGAGTTTTCTCATTGGGGCGCTAAAATGTCCGGCGCCATCCCGCCGTCAAATCGCGTCTGTGCCGGCTGGCCTGATTTCGGCTTTGCCGTGGTCACACCGCCCAACACCCTCATCCACAAAATATGAGTGCTTCCCCCGTCTCACCCCTGCCGTCCCCCACCCTCGACACCGCCGGCCTCGGCGGCCACCCCCGCGGCCTCACCACCCTCTTCCTCGCCGAGATGTGGGAACGCTTCAGCTATTACGGCATGAGGGCTCTCCTCATTCTTTTCATGACGAAAAGCGCCGTCGAAGGTGGCCTCGGCTACGAGACCAAGCGCGCCGCCGCCGTTTACGGCACCTACACGATGAGCGTTTACCTGCTCTCGATCCTCGGCGGCTTCATCGCCGACAACTTCATCGGCGCCCGCCGCGCCGTCTTCGTCGGCGGCCTCGTCATCGCCACCGGCCACTTCACGATGGCCTTCAACTCCATCCCCAGCTTCTACGCCGGCCTCGTCCTCGTCGCCCTCGGCACCGGCCTCCTCAAGCCCAACATCTCCACCATGGTCGGCAGTCTCTACGCCCCCGGCGACGAGCGCCGCGACGCCGGTTTCTCGATCTTCTACATGGGCATCAATGTCGGCGCTTTCGCCGCCCCGCTCGTCACCGGCTACCTCGCCCAGAGCGACCACTGGAAAGCCCGCCTCACCGCCTGGGGCTTCGATCCCGCCCACAGCTGGCACTGGGGCTTCGCCGCCGCCGGTGTCGGCATGGTCCTCGGCCTCGTCGTCTATGTCCTTCAACGCGACCGCCTCGCCCACGTCGGCGCCGCTCCCGCTCCCGAAGCCGACGGCTCCCGCCCTTGGGGCAAGCTCGGCCTCGTCGCCCTCGGCTCCCTCGCGCTCATCGCCGCCATGAAGGTCAGCGACACCTACCCCGTCATCATCTTCGCGCTCTTCGCCCTCCAAATCGCCGCCATCCTCTTCTTCGCCCTCCGCCCCGATCCCGACAGCAAACGCATGGCCGCCATCCTCGTGTTCTTCTTCGCCGCCGAGATCTTCTGGGCGCTCTTCGAGCAGACAGGCTCCACCATCTCGCTCTTCGCCGACCGCCTCACGCGCAATGAAATCTTCGGCTCCCCGTTCCCCTCCTCGTGGTGGCAATCCGTCAACTCCGTCTGGGTCATCCTCCTCGCCCCCGTCTTCGCTTTCCTCTGGATCAAGCTGGGCTCCAAACAACCGTCCAGCCCCATGAAGTTCGTTCTCGGCCTGCTCTTCGTGG
>JANXLP010000015.1 GCA_025355125.1 Opitutaceae bacterium
GTCGAGGCCCAGCACAAAACGCATAAGCCTTCGGCTACGTGCCGCCGTCATTCACGGGGTTGTTCAACCGGGGCCCCGTGGCGCGCTACGGTGCCACAGAACGCCCTGAGTTGGGCTCTTTCTTTACTCTTCGTCTGGAACCGCGATCATCAACGTGAGGTAGGCCAGAATACCAACGCCCCAGGTGCAGGTCGTGACCATAAACAAAACTCGCCACATCCACGGCGCGAACGGCGTCGCCTTACCAAGACCAGAGCACACGCCTCCGAGAATTCTTTCTTGAGGCAGGTTGAGATCGTGCAGCTTCTGCCACGCTTCACTCGCGAACGTTTTTTTGATGATATTCATGGAGAGAAATTCTTTCTTTGACGAACGTCCGAAATCTGCCACGCGGTGAACCCGGCCCCGCATCCTAAGACGAGCCCAGTAATCGCTTTGGCAGTAGAGGGTTCGGCTCTAAATTCATGTGCGCTTTATGACTTCGGTGACCATCACCACGACGACTGCTAGCATACCGACCGCAACCACCAGTCGGCTGGTCTTCTTTCTTTTCCTTTCGATGAGCATCGTGACGACGCTGCCGGCCATGAGGCCGACCAACATACCAAAGGTGGTGTCCTGAAAGAAGCGCCCGACAAGCGAGCCGAGCGCCATCCCAACCGGGATACATATCGTAGAGTCGGCGAGAACGGATTTATGAGCGAGAGGTTCAGTCATCGTGGGGTTCTTTCTTTGCCGAACAGTGTCATTCGGCCTAACCGCGTTTCGCCGGGTGAATTTGGAGGACGGCTTCGGACAAGAGCTTGGGGGTTTCGCGCTGCAAGTTTTGTGTTTTCGTCATGGCGAGGTCTCCGGTGCGTTTTTGCGTCTCGATCAAAAATCAAAAGAGTGGGCGGGCACTCAAAGTCGAGCTGATTGATGCTCCGGGGATGTGGGGCGAGCGGCGTTATCAGATTCGTGTCAACGGGAAGGCCGCGGAGAAAATCAAGGTAGCGACTTTGACGGAGGTTTTTGACCGGGTGCGGCGCTGGGTGGTCCAGCAGGCGGAGGCGGGGGAATGAGCCGGTAGCCGAGGTGGGGGCCGGGGTTGGGAACATGTGGGCGAGTGGGTGGATTTGGTGCGCGAAGCGCGCGGAGGAATCTGGCTGGATTGCCGCGTCGCTGCGCTTCTCGCAATGACGCAGGGGCGGGGTTGGGGCGCTGCGCGCGGGAGGATAGTGTTGGATTGCGCGTGGCTGCGCTCCTCGCAATGACGGGCGTGGGGAGGTCCGGGCGGGGCGGCGGCTCAACTGCGGCAGGATGCCGCAACCACTTTTCGGAGGCGGGCAGGATGCCGGCGCTACGGGTCGCGAGTAAACTCGCTCCTACAGGCGGACGGGGGCGTCCGCGCTCCCAAGCTTACGCCCCCGCGTGGGCGGGTTCGGCGCTGAGGTTGCGCCAGCGGGCGAGGACGCGGCGGTGGATCTCGTCGGGGGCGAGGCCGTTGGCGGCGCGGAGGATCGCGTTGCTGGAGCCGTGCTCGATGAATTTGTCGGGCCAGCCGATGCGTTCGACGGCGGTGGGGCATTCGGCGTCTTGGAGGGCTTCGAGGACGGCGCTGCCGAAGCCGCCGGAGAGCACGTGGTCTTCCATCGTGACGATGAGCGGGACGAGCGTGGCTTGACTGAGGAGAAGCGTGCGGTCGAGGGGCTTGACGAAGCGGGCGTTGACGACGCCGACGGAGACGTGCTCTTCGCGCTCGAGGCGTTCGGCGAGGGCGAGGGCGTCGGCGATCATCGGGCCGAGGGCCCAGATCACGATGTTGGAGCCTTCGCGCAAAACCTCGGCGTGGCCGACGGGAATGGCGACGGGTTGCTCCTTGATTTTGACGCCGGTGCCGGCGCCGCGGGGGTAGCGGATGAAGCCGGGGCCGGGGAGTTGAAGGCTCGTGTGAAGCATGTCCACGAGTTCGTCCTCATCCTTTGGCTGCATGATGGTGACGCCGGGGACGCAGCGGAGGTAGGAGATGTCGAAGAGGCCGTGGTGCGTGGGGCCGTCGGCGGGGGAGAGGCCGGCGCGGTCCATACAGAAAGTGACAGGGAGATTCTGGAGGGCGACGTCGTGGATGACCTGATCGTAGGCGCGCTGGAGGAAGGTGGAGTAAATCGCGCAGACGGGGCGGAAACCCTTGGTCGCGAGGCCGGCGGCGAAGAGGACGGCGTGTTCTTCGGCGATGCCGACGTCGAAGAATTGTTTCGGGACTTCCTTGGCGAGGTGGATGAGGCCGGTGCCGCTGGGCATGGCGCCGGTGATACCGAGAACCTTGGGGTTGGCCTTGGCGAAGCGCACGAGGGCGTGGCCGAAGACATCCTGCAGGTTGGGCGGGGTTCCGGGGGCGGAGGCTTTGCTCTCGCCGGTGACGGGATCGAAGGAGCCGAGGCCGTGGAATTTCTCGGGGTGCGCGAGGGCGGCCTCGAGGCCTTTGCCCTTTTTCGTGAGGACGTGGATGAGCACGGGCACATCGGCTTGTTTGGCGAACTCGAGGTTTTTCTGGAGCGCGTCGAGATTGTGGCCGTCAACGGGGCCGAGGTAGCGGAGGCCGAATTTCTCGAACAGGGATGACTCGACGAAGAAGTCCTTCGTCTCGCGTTTCCACTTGGTGTAAACGCGGTTCATCTCCTCGCCGGCGGGGAAGCTCTTGAAGAAGCCCTCGATGTCGTGGTGGAGTTTGTTGTAGGTCGGGCTCGTGCTGAGGCGGTTGAGGTAGGTCGAGATGGCGCCGACGTTCTTGGCGATGGACCATTCGTTGTCGTTGAGGATGACGATGAGGCGCTTGGTGGAGCTGACGACGTTGTTGAGCGCCTCGAGCGTGATGCCGCAGGTGAAGGCGGCGTCGCCGCAGAGGGCGACGACGTGCTCGGACGAGCCACGGAGGTCGCGGGCGGTGGCCATGCCGAGGGCGGCGGAGAGGGCGGTGCCGGCGTGGCCGGCGCCCCAGGAGTCCTGCGGGCTCTCGGCGCGGTAGAGGAAGCCGCTGGCGCCGTCGGTCTGGCGGAGTTTTTTGAAAAAGTCGCCGCCGCGGCCGGTGAGGAGCTTGTGCACGTAGCCCTGGTGGGCGACGTCGAAGACGAACTGGTCCTCAGGCGTGCTGAAGACGCGGTGGAGGGCGATGGTGAGCTCGACGACGCCGAGGTTGGGGCCAATGTGGCCGCCATTTTTTGCGGTGACGGCGATGAGTTCGTCGCGGATTTCCTGCGCGAGTTGCGGCAGGGAAGCGACCGGGAGCGCCTTGACGTCAGCGGGGCCGTGGATCGTGTCGAGGAGACGCGGGGCGGAGGGAGAGTCGTTCATCAGCGGAGACGGAAACGTTGCGGCTCAGCCCTCGCGGCCGGCGTCAAATTTGGCAAAAGCGACGCTGTCCTTCGACTTCTTGAGCTGCTCGATCTTCAACTCGGCTTCCTTGAGGCGGGCCTCGCAGAGCTTGAGGAGCTTGTTGCCCTCCTCGAACTTGGCCAGCAGCTCGGCGAGCGGAACCTCGCCCGATTCCATCGATTCCACGATGGCTTCAAGCTTGGTGAGGGCGGTCTCGAAGGAGAGTTTGGCGTCTTTGGAATCCACAGCCCGTAACATGGGTGGGAAGGCGGGTATTTCAAACAATCTTTGGGAAGGGATTGGACTCGGCAGGCCGGAATTTTCACCACGGATTACACGGAATGACACGGATCAATCCCCAGTCCCTCAGAGGCCTTCTGTTTCTGATCCGTGCACATCCGTGTTATCCGTGGTAAAAAATGGATCTTGGTCCGAAGTTTATCTTTGGGCTGGCGAAGGCGGCGGTTATGGCTGGATTGGGGGCATGAGTCTCGTGCTTTGGATCGTGGCGGCGCTGATGGTCCTGCGGCTGGCGGGCGAGCTCGTGCTCGCGGCCCTGAACCGGGCGGAAGTGCGCCGGCACGCGGCGAATCCGCCTCCCGCGGTGGCGGCGGTGATGGATGGACCGACTTATGCCAAATCAGTCGCCTATACGCTGGCGAAGTCGGATTTTGGGGTGGTCAGCGAGGTCTTCGACGCGCTGGTGCTGGCAATGGTCATTTTTGGCGGCGTGCTGCCCTGGCTGTTCGCGCATATCGCGGATTGGGGGGCGCAGAACGCCGTCTGGAGCCATGTGTTGTTCATCCTCGTGACGGGTGGCCTGCTGGCGATTCCGAGCCTGCCGTTCGAGTGGTGGGCGCAGTTCCGGCTGGAGCAGAAATTCGGCTTCAACAAAAGCACCCCGGCGCTCTGGGTGAGCGACAAACTCAAGGGTATGGCTTTGGCCGTGGTCATTGGTTACCCGCTGCTCTGGGTGTTGCTCTCGCTCGTTAAGTGGGTGGGCGAAAGCTGGTGGATTTGGGGCTTCGCGTTCGTGTTTGGTTTCCAGCTCCTGATGATGGTGCTGTACCCGAAGTTGATCATGCCGCTGTTCAACAAACTCGAGCCGCTGCCCGAGGGCGACCTGCGGACGCGCCTGATGGCGCTGGGCGACCGCACGGGGTTCCGGGCGAAGACGATCCAGGTGATGGACGGCAGCAAGCGGTCAGGTCACTCGAATGCGTTTTTCACCGGCTTCGGCCGCTTCCGCCGGATCGTGCTCTTCGACACCCTCGTGAACCAGCTGGAGCCCGAGGAACTCGAGGCGGTGCTGGCGCACGAGATCGGGCACTACCGGCGCGGGCATATTCCGAAGCTCGTGGCGGTGTCGGCGCTGTCCACGCTGGCGGGCTTCGCCGTGATCGCCTGGCTGGCGCGCAGCCCGTGGTTCAACCTGACGTTTGGCTTTCCGGCGAATGAACTGGCACCGACCTTCCTGCTGTTCGGGCTGCTGAGCGGCCTCGTCACGTTCTGGTTCTCGCCGCTGATGTATTTTTTCACGCGCAAGTATGAGTATGAGGCCGATGCCTTTGCGCGCGACGCGATGGGTGGGACGGGGCCGATGGTGGGCGCGCTGCGGAAGCTGACGCAGAAAAATCTCAGCAACCTTACGCCGCACCCCTGGTTCAGCACGTTTTTCTATTCACACCCGACGCTGGTGGAGCGGGAGCGGGCGCTGGTGGCGGCGAAGTGATTTTTAGCGGAGGAAACGGAGGCAATGGAGATGAAGTTCCGGGAACTCTTCCTCCGCTCCCTTGGTTGTCTCCTGTTAAATCAGATTCTGGTCCACGGTCTCCGGGCTGAGACGCTCACGATCGCCACTTACAATATCGAGAATTATGTCCCCGCGAACCGGATGACCGCGGCGGGATACCGGCAGGAGTATCCTAAGCCCGAGGCGGAGAAGCGGGCGTTGCGCGCCGTGATCAAGGGACTCAAGGCCGACGTGCTCGTACTCCAGGAGATGGGCGGGCAGCCTTACCTCGATGAGCTGCGGCGCGACTTGAAGAACGAGGGGACGGACTATCCGTATAAGGTGCTACTGGATGGCACTGATGCCGACCGGCATGTGGCACTGCTCTCGAAGCGTCCGCTCAAGTCGGTGGTGCCACACGCGAATCTTGAGTTTACCTATTTCAACGGCAGGGAGCGGGTGAAACGCGGACTGCTGGAGGTGACAATCACCACGGCGGCGGGTGACATAACGATCTTTGGCGTGCATTTGAAAAGCCGCTTCACGGATCGGGCGGACGATCCGATGTCAACGCAGCGGCGAATCGGCGAGGCAACGGCGGTGCGGGACTGCGTGCTGGAGCGCGTGGGCGATCCGGCGACGGCGCAGTTCATCATCCTCGGTGACTGCAACGACACGAAGGATAGCAAGGTGATGCAGCGGCTGCTGCGGCGCGGTAAAACCGAGATCGCTGCGTTGCTGCCCGCGGCTGATTCGCGGGGAGACTCATGGACGCATGCCTACCGCAAGGAGGATTCCTATTCGCGGGTGGATCACATCCTCGTCTCGCCGGCACTCAAACCAGCGGTGACGGGCGGCGTGGCGCACGTTTACGACGGGCCGGGTGTGCGGGAGGCGAGCGACCACCGGCCGGTGGTTGTGACACTGGAATTTGGAAGGTAGGGCGAATCCTCCGG
>JANXLP010000037.1 GCA_025355125.1 Opitutaceae bacterium
GCGGCCTCGGCCTCGCCGGAGGTGGAGCCGGATTTTGTGACGGTGGCGAGGAGGCCGATGACGGCGACGATGCCGATGGCGAAGACGCCGAGAGCCACGATGACTTCGAGCAGCGTGAATGCGGAGGCTCGCGAGGGTGCGCGACCGGTGGCTGCGTATTCGGGAAAACGCGGTGTCACGGGTCAGAAACTATTGGCGTCGCCGACGAAGGCGACTGCACCAGAGCGGCGAAGGAGCAGACCGCGCACTGCGTTGGGATTGTTGAACTGCGGGAGCGCGTTGGCGGCGAGGATGGCGGTTGAAAGAGCGAGTTTCAGATTCGTGCCGAAGCCCGTGGCGGTGCCGTCGGGGGAAAATTGGAGGTAGTAGGCCTGGCCGCCACCGGTGCCGCCGAAAAGTTGGGGCAGGCCGAGCTGGACGCCGTTGAGGACGTTGCTCTGGCCAATGACGTTGGCGGTGATGGGACCGAGGAGGGCGGAGGCGGGGCCAAGCGCGAGAGTGCCGGTCCAGTTGACGCCTGTGGCGCGGAGATTGGCGGGCACAGTCGGTGGGACGATGCACACGGGCGCAGGCAAAGTGACGGCCGGGCCGGTCGCAACATACGCGCCGCTGCCGAACGGCTCTTCGCGCACCACCTGAAGGTAGCGGAGAAATTTGGCGGCGTCGGCGGCGGGTGGTTGCGACGCGTAAACGAGAAGGCGCGTCGTGGTCTGGTGCAGCGCGGCTTGCGCGCGGGCGGTCCCGACGAGGCCGGCGAGGGTGGCTTGGGCGTTGGTGAGCGCGGCGCCGTCGCTCCCGCGTCCGCCTAGGGCGAGCCCCAACCCGGCGAGTAGCGCGACGATGAGGGCGATAACAACGAGCAGTTCGATCAGCGAGAACGCGCGCGAGGCGCGAATGAGCGAAGGAGTGGAAATGGGACGAAGGCGGTTCATTTCCAACTCATGAGGAGATCGGCGTTGGAGGTGGCCTTGGGCAGCGCGCAGTAAAACACCACGCCGGCGCGGATGCCGCCGGTGATGCCCGTCGGAAAATCCGCCGCGCTTGGCCCGGGAACGGTCACGCCGGTGTCGGGAGCGGTCACGGAGGGAAGGTTGCCTGCAAAATCGGTGCCACCGGTGCGGATGAAACCATCGAGGTTGCGGTCCACGAGCACGACAATATCAGAGCCGTCGAAGGCGTTGCGGAGGAGTCCGCGGCGAGCGGTGAGGCTGGCGTCGGTGGTGCTGAAGGGAACGATGTCGGCGTCCACGAAGGAGACGAACGGAATGCGCCGGGTGTTCTGCGCTTCGGGGGGTGGAGGGTTGGGCTGGGTGCCTGTGGTGAGGGCGGGCAGCGCAGAACCGTCGCGGCGCGTGCCGACGAGCGTGTCGTGAAACCGATGCAGGCCGACACCGGTGGCGGCGGCGGTGGTGGTGCCGTTGACCTTATTGGTGGTGTCGAACGTGGGATAGTAACCGTATTCTTGGCGAAACGCCTCAATTGCGGTCGCCCACTGGCCAAACTGCGCGCGGGTCTTGGCCTTGTTGGCGGACAGGCGCGCCGAAGAGGTGCTCGGGATGATGATGACCGCGAGTATGCCGATAATCGCGATGACAGTAAGTAACTCAATGAGGGTAAAAGCGGCGCGGGGGCGTGAGTGCATGAAGTCAGGGGTTCGCGTAAATATTGTCGGCATTATTGGCGGTCGAGAGTTGAGCGCGCGCGAGAATACCGGTCAGGGGTGGGACAGCATCCTGCTTGCCGTCGGGGCCTACGGAGTAAAGCACGTAGGAAGGTGCCTGCCATGCGGCGGGCAACGCGACCGTTTTATAATAATAGAGGTAGCGACGTCCCCAAGGGTCGAGCAGGCCGACGTTCTCGGCGTTTTTGAATGGAGGATTGGGAGAATTGAGCGAGGGGATGAGGAAGCGCACGCTCAGTGTGCCCTCGAGGGAAAACTTTCCGCTATCGAGAAAATTGGGGCCATTTTGTCGATCAAGATCAGTGAAGGCGCGCGGACCATAGACGCCCGTGAGGCAGTTGAAGAGACGCGATTGCACGGTAGTTAAACCCGGCCCTGCGGTCAACGCGGTCGCTGGTTCGATGGCTGCTTGGGTAATGCCGCCACCGGCGCCGAGGCGGGGATAATCGCCATAGAAACGCTTGTAGTCCTCGAGCGCGTTCGCGAGCGCGGCGAGCTCGCTCTTGGCGCGGGCGATGGCCGCACGATTTTTTGCGCTGCGGACACCACCGAGAGCCACACCCGCCAAAATCGCGATGATCGCGATCACCGTCAGCAGCTCGATCAGCGTGAAGGCGGATGCGCGGCGGGCTCGGCGGACGGACGGCATAGGTAAACCCGATGAAGGGCCAACCGGCGCGCGTCGCAAACGGAAAGTGGGCGCGGCGCAAACGCAGACGCGGTAGCGCGCGACGGCGGGCAAAAAAAAGACCGGCGGCACTCGGGTGCCGACCGGTCTGCGGGTGGAGTTTTTCAAGAAACGCCGCTCAATCTTCGCTCTGAAGCGCAGCGACGACGCTAAAATCTTCCAGCGTGGTGGTGTCGCCCTTCACTTCGCCGCCGCCGGCGATTTCCTTGAGGATGCGCCGCATAATTTTTCCGCTGCGGGTCTTCGGGAGGCTCGCGGCGAAGCGGATGGTGTCGGGTTTAGCGAGCGAACCGATTTCTTTGCCGACGTGGTTGCGCAGGGCTTCCTTGAGCGCGTCGCTGGCGATTTGGCCGCTCTTTAAGGTGACGAAGACGACGAGGGCCTGGCCCTTGAGTTCGTCGGGGCGGCCGACGGCGGCGGCTTCGGCGACGGCGGGATGTGAGACGAGCGCGCTCTCAATCTCGGCGGTGCCGATGCGGTGGCCGGAGACGTTGAGGACGTCGTCGATGCGGCCGACGATCCAGAAGTTACCGTCCTTGTCCTGACGCGCGCCGTCGCCGGTGAAGTAAACGCCGGGCTGGCCGTGGAATTCGCTCCAATAGGCTTTCTTGTAGCGTTCGTCGTCGCCCCAGAGCGTGCGCAGCATCGAGGGCCAAGGCTGGGTGATGACGAGTTTGCCGCCGGTGTTGCGCGGGACTTCCTTGCCGTGGTCATCGACGATTTTGGCGGCGACGCCGAAGAACGGTTTCGTCGCCGAGCCGGGCAAACAGGTGGTCACGCCGGGCATCGGCGCGATCATAATGGCGCCGGTCTCGGTCTGCCACCACGTGTCCACGATGGGGCATTTCTTTTTGCCGATCATCTTGTGATACCACATCCACGCCTCGGGGTTAATGGGCTCGCCGACGGAGCCGAGGAGGCGGAGCGAATCAAGGCGGTGGCGGAGGACGTAGTTGTCGCCCCAGCGCATAAACGCGCGGATCGCGGTCGGCGCGGTGTAGAGAATCGTGATGCCGTGGCGGTCGATCATCTGCCAGAAACGATCCGGCTCGGGCTGGTTGGGCGCGCCTTCGTAGAGGAACACCGTCGAGCCATTGGCGAGCAGGCCGTAAACGACGTAACTGTGGCCGGTGATCCAGCCGATGTCGGCGGAGCAGAAGTAGCGGTCGGTTTCCTTGAGATCGAAAATGTAGTGTGAGGTGAGCTTCGCGCCGAGCAGGTAGCCCGCGCTGGTGTGAAGCACGCCCTTCGGTTTGCCGGTGGAGCCGCTCGTATAAAGAATGAAGAGCGGATGCTCGGAATCGAAGGCTTTGGCCTTGTGCGTATTCGGCGCGCCGTCCCAGGCGTCCTGCCACCAGACATCGCGGCCCTCTTTCATCGTCACGGGATTATTGCACCGTTTGACGACAATCACGGTCTGCACCGTGGGCGTGCCCTCGACGGCTTTATCGACGTTGGCTTTGAGTTCGATGACTTTGCCACGACGCCAGCCGCCGTCGGCGGTGATGACGAGTTTGGCACGGCAATCGTTGATGCGGTCTTTGATGGCCTCGGCGCTGAAGCCGCCGAAGATGACGGTGTGAATCGCACCGACGCGCGCGCAGGCGAGCATCGCAATCACGGCCTCGGGGATCATCGGCAGGTAAAGCGCGACGCGGTCACCCTCGCCCACCCCGATGTTTTGAAAATAATTCGCCCAACGGCAGACGTGAAAATGCAGCTGCTTGTAGGTGATCGTGCGGACATCGCCGGGCTCACCTTCGAAGATCAGCGCAGCCTTGTTTTCGCGGGCAGTGCCGAGGTGGCGGTCGATGCAGTTTTCGGAAACGTTGAGCTTACCGCCAACGAACCATTTCGCGTGCGGCGGCTTCCAATCGAGGACTTTTTTGAAGGGCTTTCGCCAGACAAGTTGCTCATTGGCCTGCCGGCCCCAGAATTTTTCTGGGGAGTTGACAGACTCGGCGTAAAGCTTCTTGTAAGCAGCTTCGCTCCCAAGATTTGATTGGGCTTTGAACTCGGCCGAGGGCCTGAATGACCGGTGTTCCCGGGAAACTGAGGTAATCGTCTGGTCGCTCACGATAGTGTTCGATTTAGGGTTTGGGGATGCGTTGCCACAATGGCGCGCTCCTTATTCGCCGCAGAGTTTTAAGCGTCAAGCATCGGTCGCGAACTCCCTACCAGAATCCTGTCATGCAAAGAAAAAAGACGTCCGCCCGCGCCAAAGTTGCTGCGCCCGCCGATCCCATCCTTCCATTAAGCGCCGAGCCCAGCACCCCTGAGCCGACGCCCGCCGCTCCGGCTCCCGTTGCCCCCGCACCTGTGGCCGCAGCGCCCGCGCCGGCTCCCGCACCTGCGGCGACTCCGGCACCGGCGGCGATTTTTGTGCCCACGCCCGCCGTGGCCGCACCCGCACCCGCGCCTGTCGCGGTCGCAAACGGCGCCCTGGCCCCCTCGGCAGCGCCCGCTCCCGCTCCTTATACGCCTCCTCCTTACGTCGAGCGCACGATCCACGTCGAAGGCGTGCTCGACATCGACCTCACGCAGGGCGGCAACGGCCAGCTCCTCGACATGGCGAAGAACGGCAAACGCCGCCCGAGCGATACCTTCGTGCCGAAGGAACTCATCCGCCGCTTCAAATTGAAACCCGGCATGATGATCGGCGGCACCGCCTATCCGGCCGAGGGCCGTTTCCCGAATCCGAAAATGAAGTTCATCGAAACCCTCGACGGCGTGCCGCTCGAGGAGCGTCGCTCGAAATGGGAATTCGCCGCGCTCACGACGGTCTCGCCCGACAAACATCTCAAGATGGAAC
Organism: Opitutaceae bacterium; assembly: GCA_025355125.1. Taxonomy (GTDB): domain Bacteria; phylum Verrucomicrobiota; class Verrucomicrobiia; order Opitutales; family Opitutaceae; genus Tous-C4FEB. The sequence goes on from JANXLP010000037.1 coordinate 5,182, forward strand.
TGAAGGATGGCCGCCTCACCACGCGCGCCATCGATCTTTTCTGCCCTGTTGGCAAAGGCACCCGCGGTCTCGTCGTCGCGCCTCCCCGCACGGGCAAGACCACGCTCCTCCGCGACATGGCGCTCGGCGTCCTCGAGAACAATCCCGAGTGCTTCGTGATGGTGCTCCTCGTCGATGAGCGTCCCGAAGAAGTCACCGATTTCAAACGCAGCGTGCCCGCCGAGATCTGGGCCTCGTCCAACGACGAGCAGATCGAGAATCACCTTCGCATCGCCGATCTTTGCATCGAGCGCGCCCGCCGTCTCGTCGAGACCGGCCGCCACGTGGTGCTCTTCGTCGATTCGATCACCCGTCTCGCCCGCGCGCACAACACCGCCAAAAATTCCGGCCGCACCGGCTCCGGCGGTCTCGATGTCCGCGCTCTCGAAAAACCCCGCCAGCTCTTCGCTTCCGCGCGTAATACCGAGGAAGCCGGCTCACTCACGATCATCGCCTCCGTGCTCGTCGAAACCGGCAGCCGCATGGACGACGTGATTTTCCAAGAGTTCAAGGGCACCGGCAACATGGAGCTCGTCCTCGACCGCAAGGCCGCGGAAATGCGCCTCTGGCCCGCCATCAACATCGCTGCCTCCGGCACGCGCAAGGAAGAGCTGCTCATCGACGCCAAGACGCTCGAAGGCATCCACTTTTTCCGCCGCGCGCTCGTCGCCCAGAAAATCGAGGAAGCCACCGACACCATGATCGCCCGTCTCTCCAAGACCAAAACCAACGCCGAGTTCCTCAAGCTGCTCGCCCGTTAAAACCCGCCCAGCGCGTTCCGACCAACTTAGCTCTTGCCGCGCGCTTGCTCGGCTCGGCATCTTTAACCTCCGCCACTCCGTTCAGTCCGCAAAACCCACCGCATGCATAGTTTCTCCGAGCAATGTCTCGATATGGCCCGCTCAATGTTGGGCCACAACCTCGACTCCATCCAGCCCGACGGCACCATTCTGCCCGCCAACGGCGAGCAATCCCGTCCTGACGAACCCGGCCACGTCGCACTCGCCCTCGGCGAATACTACCGCGCCACCGGTGAAACCACCCTCAAGGGCTACGACATCGTCGATCTCGCCGCGCGCTGCATCACCGCGCAGATGTTCACCGAGCCCCCCGCCGAAAACGGCCTCGCCTACGCCTCTCTCGGCCTCCTCTGCTTCGGCCCCTCCAAAGAGCGTAATCCCGTCTGGGAACGCCTCGTGGACGAGACCCGCGAACGCATCGACAAGGCCCTCCTCCACCGCTCCGACTACGATAACCACTGGCAGGCGTTCAACGTCGCCAAGGCCGTCGCCCGCTTCTCCCTCGGCCTCTCCAAGAAGGACGAAACCTCGCGCCTCATTGAGCGCATGATCGAGCGCATGACCGCCACCAGCTCGACCGGCTTCGTCGACGACGCCACCGGCACCGGCGTGGGCGGCAATTTCAATCTCTACGGCGTGATGAGCTTCGTGTTCATCCGCTCCGCGCTCCAGCTCCACGCCAACAGCGGCGTGCGCGACCGCAAGCTCCCCACCCTCCGCACCTACGCCGAGAAATACATCAAAATGATGCCTGACCTCGTCCGCGCCGATGGCCTCGGCTGGGCGTTCGGTCGCGCCGCGGGCGCCTACGGCCAGATGCACTGCGTCAGCTTGATCCTCCAAGGTCTCCGCGACGGCTGGATTCCCGACGATCAGAAGATCAAGTATTACGACATTCTCCGCCGGTTGTTCATGTTTTTCTACCAGACCTATCTGGACCAGGATCATGGCTTCCTCGATCTCCGCGACGCCGAGCGCACCGCCTATGACGCGCACACCACGCGCATGGCAAACTTCGACGCCGCCCGCTACCTCTGCCAATGGTCGCGTCTCGCCAAGACCGTCCACATGCCCGTCGGCGGTCCGAAGCCCGAGCCTCTCCGCACCAGCGGCCGCTACGTCATCTTCGACAAGTCCAACCGCAAAGAGCAGGGCCTCTTCCTCTATCGCGATGCCGAGAGCGGCATCCAGATGCAGATCCCGCTCGTCAGCGCCGGCGGCCACCTCTCGGCCGATGCCCTGCCCTTCCCGCACTGCCCCGGCGTGTTCGACTGGCCCAATAACGTTTACGCGCCGATCATGCTCCCCGAGCTGACGTTCGGCAAAGACGTCACAATTCCTGCGTTCTACGGCAAGAACTGCGTCACCGGCCTCGGCCTCAAGAACGCGTTCTACTTCCGCTACGAGCAGCCGGATCTCATCACCACGCAGGAAGAGTTCGTCAAAAATCTCGGCTCCGTGAAGGTCCAGTGGACGTTCACCGGCACCAAGATCAGCTGCGAATTCGCCTACACCGTGAAGCAGCAGGTCACGCTCGATAAATTCCGCTACACGCTCGCCATCGCCGCGCCGCACTCGAAATACCACGTCGTCGGCGCCCTCGCGCTCGGCGCGCAGGGCCATCGCTGCACCGTCGCGAAAGATGATTTCCAAGCCGTCTGGCAAGAGACCGAAGTCGTCAGCGCCGATCCGACCTATCGCACGAACTACGGCAAGATCCACTTCTTGCAGCATCTCGTGCGCGATCACCCGCTGATCATGCGTCCGGGCAACGTGTATCGTCTCGCGGTCAACTTTGACCCCGACATCGCCCACGTCTAATCGCCCTCTTCGGCTAACCCGAACGAAAGACGCACCGTAAAAGTGCGTCTTTCTTTTTGCCCCACCTCCTGCCTCATTACCCGCCTTTCACCATGCTCTCTCGCCGCATCATCCCCTGCCTCGAC
>JANXLP010000079.1 GCA_025355125.1 Opitutaceae bacterium
ATCGGATGAGGGCACGAGGCTGGAATGCGGGCGGGCCGCCCGCGCTCCCAGGTCGGATTGCGCTGCGTATTTGGGCAGCGATCACAGGGACGGGATGCGCGCGGGATTTCGCTTTTACCCACTGGAAACAGCGAGGAACCAATATTAAATATTAAAACCTGTCACTTTTTTGCCTCTCTTTTTTGCCTTTCCCGGCGGCAGTGAGAGCGAGGAAGGCGAGCAGGGCGGAGCGGAGGAGCGAGCGCATGGGGGAAGGGGTGCGGAACCAGGTAGGTCGTAAGCGAGGATTTCGCGGCGGGCGGGAGCGAGGAGAAAAGGCGCGGGCGGGCGCGACGCGAAGGCTGGGCGCGGGTGGGCGCGCCGGCGTGGGCACACGGTTGAGCGACGGTGGGCCCCGTAGTGCGGGGCGCGGGCGAAAAGGGCGGGTCGGAGACCGCGCCCTACGGCATCAGGTGAGGCCGAGTTTCTTCAAGACCTCAGGCGTGGGCGCGGCGTAGGCGGTGAGCGGGACGTTGCCGGTATAGCCGAGGTCTTTCATGCCGACCGGCGTGGTGTAGAAACCGCCGGCGGTGAGGTCGCGGAATTTTTTGAAGAACTGCGCGGCGGTCTTGAACTCGGGCTTCGCCTTCGGTGCGTAGGTGATATCGGTGCAGAGCGCGTTTTGCTGCGAGGCGACGAGGTTGACGAAATCGTTTTGGAAGCGGCGCTGCGATTCGGCGTCGAGCCAGGCGAGGCCGTCGAGGATGGGTTTTCGGTCGGCGGCCTGCTCGGGGTAGGGCGCGCTGATCCACTCGTCGATGAAGTCGTGGACGCCGAGGGACGACGCGCTCGGGGATTTGGCGTCGGCGGGGATGATAACGTCGCAGAGGGCGGCGGCGGCGGCGCGCTGGGTGTCGGTGAAGGTGAGCGGCCAGACGTCGCCGGGTTTGTAGTCTTTGAGGAGGTCGGGATCGGTGCCGTAGCCTTTGGTGGCCGGGGGCGCGGGGTCGGCGGCGAGGGCATCACGCTCGAGGATGGCGGCGGCTGCAGCGGCGGTGAGCATCCATTTGATCGCGGTGCGGCGATCCACGCGGGGCGAGAGGGAGGCGGTGTTCATGTCAGAGATTTCCTTTGCGGAGTTCGTCGAGGAGGTAATCGCTGGCGCGCCAGGCGAGGGCCATGATGGTGAGGGTGGGGTTTTTATCGGCGTTGGAGCAGAAGGGGGCGGCGTCGGTGAGGAAGAGATTTTTTACATCCCAGGTCTGGCCGAAGGCGTTGGTGACGGATTTTTTTGGATCGGTGCCCATGCGGGCGCCGCCGACCTCGTGCTTAACGTTGCCGCCGGGACGGATCGCATTGATGGGATTTGCCGCGGGCGGAGTGCGGACTTTGCCACCCATCGACGCGATCATATCGGCAAAAATTTTCTGCTGATGGGCGACCTGGCGGAGTTCATGGTCGGACCACTTCCAGTGGAAACGGAGCACGGGGATGCCCCACTTGTCCTTCACGCTCGGGTCGAGTTCACAGAAGCAGTCCTCGTTGGGAACCATGTCTCCGCGGCCGCCGAAGCTAACGAACGAGCCGTAGTAGCGGCGGGCGTCTTCCTTAAAAGAGCGGCCGAAGGAGCCGCCGGTGAGCCATTCTAGGCCGGCGGCGGTGCCGAGGCCGGGCATGCGACGGCCGGTGCCAAATTCGATGTGATAGCCGCGGGGAAAGTCGAGTTTGCCGGCGTGCTGTTCGGAGTAGAGCCACCACGGAACGTAGGTATGGATACCGCCGGCGCCGTCTTCATTGGCGAGGGGCAGGTTTTCAAGGAGCGGGATCTGGCCGCTGAGACCGGCGGCGACGGTGTCCATGATGTATTTGCCGACGGCGCCGCTGGAGTTGGCGACGCCGTTGGGGAAGCGCGGCGACTTGGAATTGAGCAGAATGCGGACGCTCTCGCAGGAGCTGGCGGCGAGGACGACGACGCGGGCGGAGACGTGACGCTCCTCGCCGGTGAGGCGGTCAATGTAAACGATGCCGGTGGCCTTGCCGTTTTCGTCGAGGGTGACCTCGCGCACCATCGCATCGGTGAGGATGTCGAGATTGCCGGTAGCGAGGGAGGGCGGGAGGTGGACGGTGGGAGACTGGTAGTTGGCCTTGATCGCGCAGCCGCGGCCGCAGTCGGTGGCCCAGAAGCAGGCGGCGCGGGCGCGCATGGCCTCGGCGAGGATGCGTTGGGCGCGGGGATTGCCGGGGTGGAGTTTGGCGGGGATATTTTCCGCGTCCTGCTTGACGCTGAGGACGGCGCGGTGGGCGGGGATGACGGGGATGCCGAGGGGCTTGGCGCGTTTCTGCGCGAGACGTTCGCCGGCGCGCATGGCGGGTGGCGGCAGGAGGACGCCCTCGGGGGAGTTGGGGGTGTTCTCGAGGCCCTCGTTGGTGCCGTAGATGCCGACGAGCATTTCGACTTTGTCGTAGTAGGGGGCGACGTCGTCGTAGCCGATGGGCCAGTCGAAACCGAGGCCGTCGCGGCTGTAGGGTTTGAAATCGTAGGGGCCGTTGCGCAGGGCGATACGGCCCCAGTGGTTGGTGCGGCCGCCCAACATGCGGGCACGCCACCAGGTGAACTGGCGCGTGGGATCTGCGGAAGCGTTGGTGAAGGGCTCACCGGGAACTTTCCAGCCGCCGTCGATCGTGGAGTCGTAAAAGCCGAGGTCTTTGTCGGGCGTGGCGGCGGCGCGGAGGGGAGCTTGGGTGTCGGTCTGAAACATGGGGGTCTCCTTCACCGGGTCGTAGTTGCGGCCGGCTTCAACCATGAGGACTTTGGCTCCCGCCATGGTGAGGGTGTAGGCAGTCTGACCACCGGCGGCGCCGGAGCCGACGACGATCACGTCGTAGCTGGGCTGCGTTTTGCGGTTGGTGAGGAGGGGCATGGGGCGGGCTGGATGAACACTGAACGTCGAACTTCGAACGCTGAACTTTTAAGGCTGAATTTCGGGGCGGACTAGAGTGATTTTAGGTAGGCGAGGGATTGGGGGACCTGGGTCGCGATGTTGGGGCTCTCGTCTTCGATGTAGTAGTGTTCGACGCCGGCTTTTTTAGCGGCGCGGAGGATTTTTGGGAGGTCGAGCTGGCCGGTGCCGAGGGCGACGTCGTTTTCGACGGCGGTCTTGCCGGAGGCGTCGCCGACGACGCCTTTACGAAGATCTTTGACGTGCATGAGCTTGATGCGCGCACCGTGTTTCGCGATGAGCTTGGCGGGGTCCTGGCCGGGGAAAAAGGCCCAGAGGACGTCGAGCTCAATGCTCACGTAGGTTGGGTCGGTTTTGGCGAGGAGCACGTCGAAGAGGGTGCCGTCGCCGTGCGGGACGAATTCATAGCCGTGGTTGTGATAGCAAAACGTGAGGCCGTGCTTCTCGCGGAGTTCCTTGCCGATGCGGTTGAACTCGACGGCGGTCTGCTCGACGTGGGCGAGGGTGAAGGGCTGACGGTCGGGGAGCCAGGCGACGCGGATGAATTTCGCTCCGAGCGTCTGGGCGTTCGCGGCAACCTCGGCGGTTTTGTTAAGTGCATCGGGGTAGCTCACACCGAAGGAGGAGCAGACCATGCCGCGGGCATCGAGGGCTTGGCGGATCTCGGCGGCGGTTTTGCCGAAGAGGTTGGAGAACTCCATGTCGGTGACGCCAAGGGCGCGGATGGTGTCGAGCGTGCCGGTGAGGTCTTTTTTGAGGAGATCCCGGTAAGTGTAAGAGACCATCCCGGGAGCCTGGGGGAAGAGCGGCGCGGCGGTGAGCGGAGACAGGGCGACCGCAGTGAGGAGGGCGAGGGCGAAGAGGTATTTTGGAATCATTTGAGGCAGGATTTCCCGACTTTACAGAGTATCTTCGAAGTGGATTTGGAAAATGAGCTTATGCCAACGTCTGGTGATATCTGGACGATACCGAACCACCACTCGCTCACGCTCGCGCCTACCTTAAGTCAAAAACTCAACTGATGTTGGTATTGCGGAGGTTTTAAAAAAGCGGAGAAGTTGTTTAGCGGCTAAGCAGGACCTCGCCGCAGTATAATTTGGCGAGGTCCCTCCGGCTAGATCTCAATAAGGAGTCCCTCGCCTCTAAGCTGGAGACAAGGGACGTGAGCGTGCGTTGGCCGCTCGCACGCCACCGTTTTTCGACTCAAAAGGAATAGCTAACTTGGGCGCGGTAGTTTGTGTTGCCGCCCAGGACAAGTTCTTGGCGGTTGAGCGCGGACTCGATGTATTTTTTGTTCAGCGCGTTGTTCGCGATCAGGCGGGTATTCCACTGGGAGTTGATCCGGTAGGACAAGATCACATCCGCCACCGTGCGCGACGGGATCCAAAATGTGGGTTGATTGTAGATGCCGGCCATCGCGGTGCTGGCGGCGGTGAAACCGGCGCGGGGCGCGTCACCCGGGCGACGGTCCAGATAATTGATGCCGACGCCGATGCCCAGGCCCTTCAACTCGCCGTCTTTGAAATCATACTTCGTCCAGATCGCGCCGGACTTTTCGGCGGTGCCGCGGAACACGACGTTATTGGCGTCGCGATTTTTGAAGACGGTGTAGTTGGCCACGACGGAGAGTTCCGGCGTGATCGCGGCGTTGGTCTCGAATTCCCAGCCTTTGGCCGTGCGGTCGGAGAACAGCCCGGGGAGAGGCGGCAGCCCGATGCGCGAGGGATCGAGGTTCAACGGGTTCGGCACGCTGTAGTTGTTTTGCGTCGAGTTGAAATAGGCGACCGAGGCCAGCACTTTGCCCTCGAGGAATTTTTGACGGACGCCGATTTCGTCCGACTTCGAATCCTGCGTCTGGGGTGCGGGCGGCAGGCCGGCGGAGGAAAAGTTGGTGACTTCGGAGTGGCCGTAGTAGAGGGCGGTCGCGGGCATCGGCTCAAATACGGCGCCGTAGGTCTTCTGCAGCTTGCCCTTGAAGTTCGTGTCGTAGTTCCGAGCCGGCGTCACGTTGTCGATGAGGTGATACTTGAACCAGGATTGGGACAGGCCGCCGTTTAGGATCAGACGATCCTTGAACAATTTCACCACTTCATTGGCGTAAAGCTGGCTGGTGGTGGTGCGGCTGGTCCCGTCGCTGCGGAAACCGCGGCCGGCGATCGTGCCGGAGATCGGCGCACGATAGGGGCCGAAAATGTTGAAGAGGTCGGCGCCGGTAAGCGGGTCGGCCGAAGCGCGGATGAGAAACAGACTCCGGTCGTGAGGCGAGTGCGAGCGGTTGAAGGCGTAGCCGGCAGAGGTTTGGGTGGAGACGGACGTGGTTTTATAGTCGTAGACCCAGTCGTTCTGAAAGGCGGTGCGATCGACACGGCCGAAACCCTGTAGCGGCCCGGAGGTTCCGCGCTGGTAAGTGGCGGTCGGGGTGGCGGCGGGGCCGGTGATGTTGTAGGGAGCGCTCTTGTTGAAGATCACGCCATACACCCAGGCTCCGGTGAGGGGATTGTAGTCACCTTGGGCGGCACCCGTCAGCTGCGTGTCGAACTGGTTAAAATAGCTGGATTCGTAGTTGTATTGGCCGGCGATGCGGGTCGAGAGACCCTCGGCCACTTGCGCGGTATAGAAGGCCTCGACGGTGTTGAGGCGTGAAAAGCGGAGGTCATCCGGGTTGAAGATATTCGCGTCGCGCTTGAGTCCGGGGTAGATCTGGGGATTGGCGGTGCTCGTGTCGGCGGTGGGATCAATCGGCAGGCCGACGAAATTTTGGACGTTAGTGCGGGAATAAACGTATTTGACGGTGAGGTTGGAGCTGGTGCCAAACCGCCAGGTGAGACCGGCGAGAAGCGCCAAGTTGTGCTCATAGTTGTGGTAGTAGCCGTCGTCGTATTGTCCGGAGGCGACGACACGGAGGGCAAGGTCCTTGCCGAGCACGCGGTTCGCGTCGAGCGAGGCGCGGTTGGAATCGTAGCGGCCGAACTCGACTTCGGCCGTGGTGGAATTTTTACCAAATATCGGGCTCTTGCTGACGAGGTTGACCGTGCCACCGGGCGCTCCGGCGGGGGAAATGATCGCGTTGGGCCCCTTGACGACCTCGAAGCGGTCGAAAATTGCCGCGTCTTGATGGTTGTTCCCGCCCGTGGCAAAACCGTCCACGAGGTTCGTGCCTGAGACTTGGAAGCCGCGGATCGTCATGCGGTCCGCGCCGACGGATTGGGTGGATTGGGTGACGCCCGCGACGTATTTTAACGCGTCGAGAATCACTCCGGTGCCGACATCGTTGATGAAGGCGCGACTGACGACGTTGACGGGCTGGGTGGTTTCAAATGTGGAAACGCGCACCCGGCCACCGGCGGTGGACTCGTTCATTTGGTAGCCGACATCGCTGGTCGCCTTCACGGTGAATGGCGTCAACTGGATCGTTTCCTCGGGGGCGGCCCCCGGGGGGGCCGGTTGCGCCGCAAGGAGGGATGTGGCGAAAGTAGCGAGCACGGCGGTGAGCCGGGCGAACGGGGATTTTTTCATGGGGGCGGGGGGGGGCGGTGGGTTGGTTTTCGATGGCGGGGGCTCGCGGGATGCGAGCCGGTTCACCATCAAAGCGCCGGAGCGGTCGTCCTCCACGACGACCAACCCGGTGTCGGCGACGAGGCGTTGCAGCGCCTCTCGCACGGTATATCCGCCCCTGACTGCATTGGTCGTGATGCCGCGGACGGCATCGACCAAAAAAACCACCTGGCGACCCGATTCGTCGGCAAAACGCTTCAGCGTGCCGGCGGCATCTCCGCGCGGAATGTCGTAATTCCGGTGCGCGGGTTCACTGGCCTGGACGGACGCGCAGGCGCACGCCAAATAGCAGACGGTCATGACCGTCGCCGAGCCGGTGGGGATAAGGGGTTTCATCAACAGGAGCAGTCGGAGCGCCCTTGAGACGAAGCGGCGGATGAAACGGGTTATCCGTGCGCGCATATTTTTCCGCCGGCCGGGGGTTTAGCCGGGAAATTGCGGTTGAGAGCTGAGAGTTGAGAGCCGAGAGGGCGACCCCGGAGCGAGGGCGCGGGCCTGGTCGCGACGCGGATGCGATCCCGGTTCGCGTTCACTGTCTGGCCGTCGGGCGCGATGGCATCCACGCGGATCAGCGTTTGGCGCGCAGGACCACGGTCGTTTCGCTCTGCCGCTCCACCGCGATGCTATCGCCGCCCTCGAGCAGGCGGATGAAGCCCTCGACGTTGTCGGCGGCGAAGGTGCCGCCGACGGGGCGATCGGCGAGCGCGGCGTCGGCGAGGACGAGTTGGACGCGGTTGCGGCGGTTGAACTGGGCGACGACTTCGGAAAGCGGCGTCTCGGTAAAGGCCAGTTTGCGCTCCTGCCACGAGAGGGCCTCGCGGAGTGCGTCGGGGGCGATGGGCTCGACGACGGGCGCGAAGGCCGACACGACGGCGAGAGATTTCGGTGGAGGGAAGGCGATGACGGTGCGCTCGTTCGCTGACAGGAACGTAGGGCTGCCGCTCGCCGGCAAGCCGTTTCGATTGTCGCGTTCGTTGCGTGACGGCCCGGCGACAAGCGCCGGCCCTACGTCGGAGACGGACACTTTGCCTTCGGTCACGAGCACTTCGACGGCGGTGGAGGCTAGACGAACGTTGAACGCGGTGCCGACCGCGCGCACGGCGAAACCGTGGGCTGAAACGATAAACGGTCGCGCGGTATCGTGGGCGACGGTGAAGTGAGCCTCGCCCTGCACGAGCGCCACGCGGCGCTCATCCGCCAACAGCTCCACTCGCGCCTCGGAGTTGGCGTTGAGTTCGACGACCGAGCCATCGGCAAGCACGACGCGCTCGTAGCCGCCGGCGGAGGTGGCGAAGATTTGCACGGGTGCGGGCGAGTGTGTGCGGGAGGAAAGTTGCCATGCGCCGAGCACGGCGAGCGCGAGGGCGGCGGCGACGCCGAGGGCGACGTGCAGCTTCGTGAAGATACGGGCCGGTGCCAGGACTGGGCGGGCGGATCGGGGCTCGACCGGAAACGCGACGACGGGCTGCAACTCGGCGCGCACGAGCGGCATCTTTTCGAGGAGCGCGCACGCGGCTGCGAGGCGCGCGACAGCCGCGGCGTGGCGGGAATCGGCGCGGCACCAGAGTTCGAACTCGCGTTTTTGCGCGGAGGACAAGCCCTCAGCTCGCAGCGTCAGCCAATCGGCGGCTGCCTCCTCGATCGGATCTTCGTGGTCGAGCGGGTCGTTCATGCGGTGGCTTCTCCGTTG